>JBBSIX010000173.1:0-7129 GCA_038231875.1 Chloroflexia bacterium
ACGGCTCCGGTCCGGCCCGCCTGACCAACAGCCCTGGTGACGATTACTCGCCTTCCTGGGCGCCCGACGGCTCAAAACTAGCCTTTGTTTCCAAGCGCGGCAATCTCGAAGCCGAGGTCTACGTGATGAACGCCAACGGCAGCGGCCAGGTGAATATCACCCAGTCGCCAGGCCCCGATGAGTATCCCTCCTGGGGAGCCAACAGCCGCATCGTGTTCACGTCCAAACGTTCCGGTACAAGCCAGATTTACACGGTCAACCCCGACGGCTCCGGCTTGTTCGGCCCGCTCACCACGCAGGGCACGAACTACGAGCCTTCCTGGAACAAGCTGGCGAACCGCATCGTCTTCGTGTCCGACCGCGACGGCCATCCTGAGATTTATACGATGCGACCGGGCGGCGAGGAGCAGTTCCGCCTGACCAACACCGCCCAGGGCGTGCAAAACCTCGACCCCACCTATGCGCCCGACAACAGCCGTGTTGTGTTCGCCTCGGACCGCATCCAGGCGAGCAACCTGGAACTCTATACAGCCGGCATAGACGGCTCGAACCAGGACCGCATCACCATAGAAACCGCTAAGGACTATCATCCTAGCTGGACGATAATGAACAAGCTGCCTTAGCTTTCCTACGTAGATAGTGTAGATAGACAAGAGACCGTCCATAGGGCGGTCTTTTGCTTGCCCCAAAGATACCCGCAAAGACCTGGTGATTACCCACATCTTTATGCAGAACAACGAGCGCAACCCAACTAGTTGCGCTCCTCCTCACTACACTTTGTATTCCTCACAAAGTGAGAAATCAGTACGCCCGTATGACAGTAGGGATGAAAAGTGCCGTACCTTGCCTTACACAGGAAGGTACTCTGCCGCTAACTACCATGCTCCACCGGCTGATTCCTCACTGCGCTCCTCTGAAAATAGAGAAGGGTAGGGGCACGGCGCGCCGTGCCCCTACGGACGCGCACATTTCCATTGTCGGTTGTGGCATGAGGGTCATGATCACTCAGAATGACAAACTGAAGTATGTTCTGTTTTCGCCGGCAAGGGGCCCAGCACAGAGTAAGATGTGAGTAATCACCGGGCAAAGATCGATTGCCATTGCGCTCCTCGCCGGGTATATTGTTAGAGAAAATGTTACAGACTAAAGAGGAATCAGTAGCATGGAACAAGACCAGGATACACAATACCCCGAAAAGCCGAAGCCTGAGAACGGGCAATCTTCCGCCCCTAAAGCCAACTTTCTAACTATCCTGCGTAACGCAGGATTTCGCAATCTGTGGCTGGGGCAGGTTGTCTCGCAGGTGGGCGACTACTTTGCTTTTCTGGCTACTGTGGTTGTGGTAACAGGCTTTTCAAGCGACGACCAGGCCACCACGCTGGCCGTCGCGGGGATGTTGATCGCCAACAGCTTGCCGCGCCTGCTGTTCGGTATGCTCGCCGGCGTGTTTGTGGACCGCTGGGACCGGCGCACCACTATGATCGTGTCCGACCTGGTGCGGGTTGTGCTGGCGCTTGGCTTTATACCGGCCTTTCTATCTCGCAATCTGTTCGCCATGTACGCTCTGGGCTTTGCCATGTCCACGCTGGGAACCCTGTTCCTGCCCGCCAAAGGCGCGCTCATCCCCAAACTCGTGCCGAAAGACCAGTTGCTCTCGGCCAACTCGCTGTCGCAAACCTCACAAATGCTGTCTATCCTGCTCGGCCCCGCGTTGGCGGGCTTTACTCTCAAGCTGGTGGGGCCGGGCAACGAGTGGGCGGCCTTCGTGGTAGACTCCGCTACTTTTCTCATCTCAGCCCTGGCTATCCGGCTGATCCGCGTTCCCATCGGGCAGCCCGGCAAGGTTCAAGCTGCGGCGGAAGTCCCGACATCGGGATCCAGGTCCAAAGCCGGCCAGGTTTGGGGAGAGATGCTGGTGGGCGTGAAGATGCTGTTCTTGAACAGGACGATGGCTACCCTGGCCGCCGTGTTCGGCATAACGATGCTGGGGGTGGGGGCGGTAAACGTGCTGTGGGCGGTGTTCCTCAAGATACAGTTCGGCTATGAGGGGCCGGAGCTTGCCTGGCGCTTCAGCCTGCTCGATATCGTCTTTGCGGTAGGAATGATGGCGTCCACCATCGCGGCCGGCAACCTGCTGTCGAACCTTGCGCCCAAGTGGTTCATCGTAATCTCCCTCGTGGGGGTGAGCTTCCCCTTGCTCATCTTCGGCATGCTGCACGACTACTGGCTGGTAGCCGCAGCCTCGGCGGTCATGGGCATATTCGTCGCGCCGATTAATACGGCAGCGATGACCCTCATGCAGATAGTTGTGCCGAACGAGCAACTTGGGCGGGTGGGCGGCGGCCTGGGGACGGTCATCGAGACGGCCACCGTCACCTCGATGAGTCTGGCGGGGGTGCTGGGCGCGGCTGTGGGCGTGCCGATAGTGTTCGCGGGAGCGGGGGTGATGTGCATGCTGGGCGGACTACTGGCCTTGTGGCGACTGCCCGCCGTGACCCTCGCCGACAAGCCCGAAGAAGCTCCCGAAGAGGCTCCCACCGAGCAGCAGGCCCCTGCTATGCACATCGAAGGCATACTCGACCCTGAGCTGCCGATGGTGGAGGTATAACGCACAAGGCCGTAGCTACTCCAAGCTACGGCCTTGCTCTTTACATAATGCGCTATGCGCCCCAGGCTCCGGTTAGGGGGTAACGCAGAAGAAAATAACGGACTGGTGCCTGCTGTCCTCGCCCTGGAAGGTGATAGCCCAGGTGCCGGTTCCTATAGCCACCAGGTCGGGGGTGATTGTGAAGGGCAGGGGGCCGATTGTGCCGTCCGGGTTCACAAACCCCTCTTCAGGCGCTTCGGTGCCCACCACGTCACCGTCAGGGGTGGTGAACCAGAACGATACCCTCTCACCCACCCTGAAGCCTCTTCCCCGGAAAACGATCCTGGTTCCTGGGCCGCCGCTGCTGGGCGTAGCCTCACCGTCCTGGTTGTGCGAGGTGTCGCAGGCGGCAGGGGGGGCGGTTGCGCCCGGCGGTGGGGCAGGCGTGGCGGCTTTAGCGGTTATCTTGAAGTAGCCGATAGCCGTGAAGTGACTCGATACGCCTTCCATCGTAACTGCCCAGACACCCGCCGGGAAGTTCGATGCGCTGTTCAGGCTGATACCGCTAACTATGCCCTCGCCGGTGGCGTCTGCCTGGAAAGGCGCGCCGAACACGGCCTGTGAAGGATCGGTCACATAGACGCCCACCTTCTCGCCCGATCTGAAGCCGCTGCCCGTGAAGCGGAACACGGTGCCGCCGGGGCCGCAGTTGGGCGTGACCACCATAGACTTGCTCGCCGGTATGTCGGAGCAGGTAGTATTGGGGTCCACCGGCACGCTTGTAGGAGTGGCCGGTGGGGTGGTGGGTTGGGCGGGCACTGTGGCGGTGGGCGGTACTGGTGTGGCCTGGGGCTTGTTGTACTGGAAGCGGCCAAGCAGTGACAGCAGCACGTCGTTGGGCGCCGCATTCTCAGGGTGGAGTTCAAACACCGCCCGCTCGAAATACTGCACAGTGTAGGTCTTGCCGTCGGTGGCGCTCTTCTCAGCAAAGGGGTCGGAGATCGGATAGCCCTGCTGGGCCAGGCCGCCGTGGGACTTCCAATAGTCGAGGAATGGCCCACCCAGGCGCTTGCCTGTCTCCTTAAAGAGCACGGAGCCTTCGGACGTATTGGGAAGTTGACCATCGGCGCCGCTGGGGTATTTCTCTGCGTAGGTGATGGCTCCCAGGAGCGTCAGCAGCACGTCGTTGGGCGCAGCATTCTCAGGGTGCATTTCAAACTCTGCCCGCTCGAAATACTGCACAGTATAAGTCTTGCCGTCAATATCGCTCTTCTCCTGCATCACATCGGAGATCGGATAGCCCTGCTGGGCCAGGCCGCCGTGCGACTTCCAGTAGTCGAGGAACTTGCCGCTTACAGTTTTGCCGGTTTCGGGGAAGGTAAGGCCGGAGACCTGCGCCGAAGCTCTCGGCGAAGCGCCCGGAAAAGCTGACAGTGACAGTACAAGCATCAGAAAGATAGATGACCATGTTATTCTGCGGTTCTTCATTAGTCCTTTTCCCTTTCTTGATAAAGTTCGGAGGTTCACTAGCCACTTTACTAAAGATAGCGCCCGACGAAAGGATACATAATCCATCCCCACAATCATAGCATGCACAAAGACACGTATGTCTATAAAGGCGGCGGGGTGTATTTACATACCTTCCGGTTCTACAATACACAACAGGATGCGAGAAGTCAAGGGTATAGCCGCAAAATCGGGGTATATTGCCGGTGTTACGGCCCGCGCACAGGTTCCGCGCTCGGTGAGCCGGCCTTCAGTAGCTAATTTAACTGCACCGTCGCCCTGCTTGTCCAATATGGTAGCCGGCGTAGCTTCAGATGTGGGTAATCACCAGGCGCAGTTTTTCTTGACACGGCACTTTGCGTGCTGTATAATTGCTTGCGGTCCTTAAAAGTGGCCTTTCAAAAAGATGCCGCGAAGAAAAGAGCACCTGAAAAACCTAGCGCCGTGCTCGGCAAGCCGACGTAGCTCAGTGGTAGAGCAGCTGTTTTGTAAACAGCTGGCCGGGGGTTCGAGTCCCTTCGTCGGCTCCCATGGGCAGATGCCGGAGTGGACAATCGGAACTGGCTGTAAACCAGTCGGGCTTCGCCCTACGGAGGTTCGAATCCTTCTCTGCCCACCATGTTGGATGCTCTCTATTGAGTTACGTCTGCCGAGCAAGCACAGTTTGCGCTGTGCTGGGCGCTTCCGGCGCTCGGCTTAAGCTCCTTCACAGCATGAGAGCTTCTTTTGCCTAGTCCGGCCTATGCGTCGCAGGGGCATTGAGAACAGGGCATGAAGAAGTGTTCGCGGTGTAAAGAAGAGAAGGATGCGGGGCAATTTCAGAGGAATTGCTCGGCCAAAGATGGCTTGCAGGACCAGTGTAAGGCCTGCCGGCGGCAGACTGACCGTCAGACTTATCTGAACCGTACACCTGAGCAGTTGGCCCGCTACCGCAAATGGAACCGGCAGAACATCGAGCGGAACCTCCGACTCACCTATGAGTATCTACTCAAACATCCCTGTGTTGATTGTGGGGAGGCTGATCCGGTCGTGCTGGAGTTTGATCACGTTACGGGAGAGAAATACGAAAACGTTGCAACCCTACTGAGATCGGGGCGGACCTGGGAGAGAGTGTATACGGAGATAGAGAAATGTGAGGTCAGGTGCGCCAACTGCCACCGTAGAGTAACCGCAAAGAGGCAAGGAACCTGGCGTTACTTGTGGAACTTGGAAGACAGGCCCACGTAGCTCAGTTGGCAGAGCACGCCCTTGGTAAGGGCGAGGTCATCAGTTCGAATCTGATCGTGGGCTCCAGAGCTACCTGGATCCATACGTTTGTTATAAGCATACTGTACAATCAACAGGACAACAGGAGGAAAAAACAAGTTGGCAAAGCAGAAATTCGAGAGAACAAAGCCGCATGTGAACGTGGGCACAATCGGCCACGTGGACCACGGCAAGACCACCCTTACCGCCGCCATCACCAAGGTTGCGTCGCTTCAGGGCAAAGGCAACTTCCTTGCCTACGACCAGATTGACAACGCCCCCGAAGAGCGCGAGCGCGGTATCACAATCGCAATCCGTCACGTAGAGTATCAGACAGAGAAGCGCCACTACGCTCATGTGGACTGCCCAGGCCACGCCGACTATATCAAGAATATGATCACCGGCGCTGCCCAGATGGACGGCGCGATCCTGGTGGTGTCGGCCCCCGACGGGCCTATGCCTCAGACCAGGGAGCATATCCTCCTGGCCCGCCAGGTACAGGTTCCTGCTATGGTGGTCTTTCTCAATAAAGTAGACATGATGGACGACCCCGAACTGCTTGAGCTTGTGGAGCTTGAAATCCGCGAACTGCTCACCAAGAACGAGTTCCCTGGGGACGATGTGCCTATCGTGCGCGGCTCCGGCTTGCAAGCCTTGGAGTCAAGCTCGCAGGACGTCAACGCTCCTGAGTATGCTCCTATCCTGGAACTGCTGGATGCGGTGGACAATTACATCCCCACTCCCCAGCGCGCTACCGACTTCCCCTTCCTTATGCCCGTCGAGGACGTGTTTGGCATCAAGGGTCGCGGTACGGTAGTGACCGGGCGCATCGAGCAGGGCAAGGTGCGTGTAGGCGAGACAATCGAGATCATCGGCATGAAGGAGGAGACCCGCTCTACAGTAGTGACCGGCGTCGAGATGTTCCAAAAGACCCTTGATGAGGGCCTGGCGGGCGACAACGTGGGCTGCCTGCTGCGCGGGGTTGAGCGCAACGACATCGAGCGCGGCCAGGTGCTGGCGGCTCCCAAGTCGATCAAGCCTCACACCAAGTTCAACGCCGAGGTGTACGTGTTGAGCAAGGACGAAGGCGGACGGCACAAGCCGTTCTTCACCGGCTATCGCCCTCAGTTCTACATCCGCACCACCGACGTGACCGGCTCGATCCAACTCCCTGAGGGCGTCGAAATGGTTATGCCCGGCGACAATATCACCATGACGGTCGAACTGATCGTGCCGGTGGCTATCACCGAAGGGCTGCGCTTCGCTATCCGCGAAGGAGGCCGCACGGTAGGCGCCGGTGTGGTGAGCAAGATACTCGAGTAAGTAAGCGCAAGACGCAAAGCGTGGCGCCGTCCAGAGGACAGTCACGCTTTGCGCCTCACATTTTATTCGATTAAGTAATAAGAGTAATAAGGAAGAAAGAAAATGGCAAAAAAAGCAGACCGCATAATCATGTATCTCGCCTGCACCGAGTGCAAAGAGCGCAACTATACAAGCAGCAAGAACAAGCGCAACGACCCCAACAGGATGGAGTTGCAGAAGTTTTGCCCGCGCTGCCGCATACACAGGCTGCACCGCGAAACAAAGTAACTTTGGCTGCCCCGGAGCGGGCGGGAGTGGTGAAAAAGGCAGAGAAGCAGTAAAATAGATATATGGAACAGACACAAAGAACATGCCCGTACTGTAGGCAGAGCCGCCATATAGTGAAAGCAGGGCGCAACCGCACAGGCTCGCAGCGGATGAGATGCCAAGAGTGCAGGCGGTATTTCACTCCCAATCCCAAACCGATGG
>JBBSIX010000174.1:0-7118 GCA_038231875.1 Chloroflexia bacterium
GAGTGGGTGGTGCTCGACTGGAACCGCCATGCTATAGAGTTCTACGAACGCCTGGGCGCACAGCACCTGGAAGACTGGCGCGTCTACAGGCTGGACAGGGCGGGCATGGAGAAGCTAAATCCCTGAGCTAACCCGCGCTTCAGGACCGTAGCTTCTTTTCAACCTCCTCCGGCTTGGTAGTGGGCGCTTCGCAGATATAGTTGCGGCATAGATAGGCGGTGGCTTCTTCACCTACAGGCGGGCGGTCGGCCAGCAAGGGCACGACCTGGGCGGCGGCTTCATCGCCCGGCATGCCGGCGGCCACAACCTTGTTGGGGGCGTAGGGTCGCCAAACCGCCCGCAACATCCTCTCCATACCCGCCGATTGCAGGTCGCCTATTAGAGCCGCCTCGACGGGCGAACCCAGATAAAAGTCCAGCGCGCACAGCATACGCCCGAAGGCTGTCGGGGCCTGCCCCATCTTGTCGAGCAGGGGACGCATGGTGTCTAACGCCGCCTGTTCGTAGCGAGGTTCGGTCGTCAGCAGATAGAGCCGCAGAAGCGCCTCGGCAGCCTCCGAGTTGGCCGAAGGGATAGCATTGTCGTACCACTCTTTGGGCCGCGCCACCAACGTTTCGTGGAAGTCCGCCGTCGAGAAAAAGCCGCCTGCCTGCGGGTCCCAAAAGTGGTCCATCAGCGTCGCCACCAACGAACGGGCCGCCGCGAGCCGGCCTGTGTCGAACGTTGCTTCATAGAGGGAGATAAGGCCGTTGGCATAGAAAGCGTAGTCCTCGGCAAAAGCCTCGATATGGGCCTTGCCGTCTTTGTAGGTGCGGTACAGCCGCATTTGACCTTCCCCGCCGTTCTGCTGCACCAGGGTAGACAGTATAAACTGGGCGTTGTTGGCGGCGATTTGGCGGTAGTCGTCGCGGTCGAGGATATTGGCGGCGTCGGCAAACGCCCGCAGCATCAGGCCGTTCCACGACACCAGTATCTTCTCATCGCGTCCGGGGTGTACCCTCTTTTCGCGAGCCTTGTACAGCTTTTCGCGGCTGCGCTGCACCCTTTCTTCCAACTCCTCCAAAGGCATGTCCAGGCTCTCGGCTGCCTCATCCAAAGGACGCAGCAGACGGGGGATGTTGTTACCCTCGAAGTTGCCGCCTTCTGTTATGTCAAACAGCTGATTGAAGATGCGCCCGTCCTCCTCGCCCAACACCTCGACCACCTGCTCCGGCATCCAGACGTAGAACTTGCCCTCTACGCCTTCGCTGTCGGCGTCCTGGGTGGAGTAGAAGCCGCCTTCGGGGGAGGTCATCTCGCGCACAATATAATCCAGCGTCTCCTCAGCGATGCGCCTGTAGAGGGGTTTGCCCGTTATCTGGTAGGCCGAGAGGTAAGTGCGGACAAGCTGGGCGTTATCGTACAGCATCTTCTCGAAATGCGGCGCCAGCCACACCTCGTCCACCGAGTAGCGATGAAAGCCGCCACCCACCTGGTCGTAGATACCGCCGAGGGCCATCTTTTGCAAAGTAAGCTCCGCAAGCTCCAACAGCGCATCGTCGCCCGTGCGCCTGTACTGCCTGAGCATAAAGTCGAGGGTCATCGGCTGGGGGAACTTGGGGGCGCCATGCGTGCCGCCGTTCACACGGTCTATCTGCCGGAGCATGTTGCGGCCGGCTTCGTCCAGGATAGCCTGCTGCGGCTCCATACGAGACGGCTCGGCTGCCACGTTGGCTTGGAGGAAGGCGCGCATCTCCGAGGCGCTCTGGGCCACCTTTTCGGGCTGTTCCCTGTACGCCCTGGCTACCGCCACCAGCACCTGCGGGAAACTGAGCATGCCGTAGCGCGGCTGGGCGGGGAAGTAGGTTCCACCGAAGAAAGGCGCACCGTCGGGCGTGAGGAAAACCGTCATCGGCCAGCCGCCCTGCCCGGTCATCGCCTGCACCGCCTCCATGTACACCGAGTCGAGATCGGGCCGCTCCTCGCGGTCTACTTTGATGCTGACGAAAAGCTCGTTCATGAGAGCCGCAATCTTGGCGTTCTCGAACGACTCGTGCTCCATGACGTGGCACCAGTGGCAAGCCGAGTAGCCGATGCTCAAGAGGATCGGCTTGTCCTCTTCCTTAGCCTTCTGCAAGGCTTCCGGCCCCCAGGGGTACCAGTCAACCGGGTTGTCTTTGTGCTGGAGCAGGTAAGGGCTGGTCTCCCCTGCTAGTCTATTCGGCATGGCAACGTTCCTCCTTGCCTGTGCTTTGAGCAAGGTTCGCGCCATGCGGCAGAGGAGCTGGCACATGACAAAAACCGCCGGCCCCTTGCGAGGTCCGGCGGCTATTGAAACTATATAGCAGACTAGGGCGTTATCCACCCCTTGCCCTTGAGCGCTTCCACCCCCAGCAGGCCGAGCAGCACCTCGTTGGGTGTGCCCGCGAACTCCGGGTGTAGCTCGAAGCGGTTGCGCTCGAAGTACTGCGTTAGGAAGCCGTTCTCGGTCATAGGCTCGGAGATCGGGTAGCCGAAGATCGCCAGCCCGCCGTGCTGCTGCCAATAGCGAAGGAACGGCCCGCTCAATGAGTGCTGCGTCTCTTTGAAGTAGGTATAGCCCGCAGAAGTCAAGAGGGGTATGCCTGGGGCGAAGTTGCGGTCTTTGGTAGTTACAACCCCCAGCAGGCCGAGCAGCACCTCGTTGGGTGTGCCCGCGAACTCCGGGTGTAGCTCGAAGCGGTTGCGCTCGAAGTACTGCACCGTGTAGGTCTTGCCGTCGGTGGCGCTTGTCTCCTGGAACTCCTCGGAGAGAGGGTAGCCGAAGATCGCCAGGCCGCCGTTAGCCTGCCAGTACTTGAGGAAAGCGCCCTTGAGGGTGTGGCCCACTTCGGGGAAGAAGTGCTGCGTGGCTGTGTTGCCCACAGGCTGCACCCGGTTGAAAGCCGGAGGCCTGGCAGCGCCGGTGTTGCTCGTACCCGGCAGCGTCACATCTATAGTTTTCACGTCATCCAGATTGCCGTTCACCTGTACGCTGAACGGCCCCGCCTGCACCGAACCGCCGACGGTCACTACCAGGGAATAGACCCCTGAGGTCAACTTGTCGAAAGAGTACGCGCCGTTGGCATCGGGCTGCGTAGTGCGCTCCGGCCCGCTCACGCCGAACGACGGCTTCAGCGTGACCGTCACGCCGGCGCCGTTGCCGCCGCGCACAACACCTTTGACAACCGACTGGCCGGTGCCGCCCTCACCCGCCTGCACCATTAGCGCGACCGAGGCCCGAAGGCCGGATTTGCCCCCGATGGCGCTCAGGATCACCTTACCGGCAAGCAGGTTCTGAGGCACGCCCACCTCGGCGCGGAAGGTTCCCTGCTGGGTGGTCTGTGCCGTACCCAGGGGCTTTAGGTCGCTGTTGGAGGCGAGCAGCGACAGGTCCACAAGTTCGTTGGCCCCGAAGCCGCTTCCGATGATGGCTATAAGCCCGCCCGGCTTCACGGTAGCCGAGTCGACCTGCAAACCTGGAGGCTGCTTGGGAGCCGAGGTTGCGGTAGGCGGCGGGGTGGTGGCCGGGCGGGGTGTGTTGGTGGGCTGAGTGGCGGGAGTGGCGGTGCGCGGCGGGGGAGGGCCTTGCCGCGCCATCGTCACTGCGCGCAAAGCGTTTACGCGTCCGGTGCCGTAATGTACATCGGGGCCTGGGTCGCCCAGGTCGTCCGATGAGTCTTCGATGACGTAGGCGATCTGCTGGGCGTTGAGAGATGGATTGACCGAGAGCACCAGCGCCGCCAGCCCCGCTACAAAGGGGCCTGAGAAAGAAGTGCCGTTGCCGTAGGTGTAGGTGTTGTTGCCGTTGTCCCAGCCTGTGCTGAGGATGCCCACGCCTGGGGCGGTTACATCCACGAACCTGCCGAACGATGAGAAGCCGGTATAGGTATCGCTGCGACCTGTTGCGCCCACCGACAGCACGCCGTCATAGGCCGCCGGGAAGTTGTCCTTGCCGTCGGGGGTGTTGCCCGCCGAGGCCACGATCAGCACGTTGCGGTCAATGGCATACCGCGCGGCATCGCGCAGCACCGGCGCGTCCTCATCTCCGCCCAGGCTGGCGTTGATAATGCGCGCCCCATGATCCACCGCCCACCGGATGCCCTGGGCGATAGCTTCTTCCGAGCACCTGCCCTGGCTGGTGCAAACCTTGATGGGCATCAGGCGCGCGCCCCAGGAAACGCCGGCCACGCCGGTGCGATTGTTGGTGACTGCGCCTATTATGCCTGAGGTTTGGGTGCCGTGCCCCTCGTCGTCCTGGGGCCGGTTGCTATTGTGTACAAAGTCGTAACCACCCACTATCTTGTCTTGCAGGTCGGGGTGGTCGAGGGCCGCGCCGGTATCGAGCACCGCCACCACGATGTCGGTGTTGCCGGTGGTGATGTCCCAGGCCTGTTCCGACTTGATCTGGGTAAGGCCCCACTGCTGACCCGCGACATACTGCTCGTCATTGGGGGTGGCTTGCAGGTAATAATAATGGTTCGGACCGGCGTACTCCACAAGCCCGCTCTGTTTCAGGAGGGCAGCGGCCCCTGCCACGTCGAGGTCGGCGCCCTGCGGCGCGCCTAACTTGTAGGTTCCGGGAGCCACTTCTTCAACTACGTTGAGCTGGTAGCACAACAGAGCAGATTGCAAGCCGCCGGCTACCGGCGCCAGTTTGCCGTTCACGAGGGATACAGCAGCAGGGTTGTTCAGCTTCACCAGCATTTCGTTGCGAACATAGCCCAGGCTGTCGCGGACAATGTTCGTCTTGTGCGCTGTAATCGGAACCCCAGCGCCGAGGTCGTTGGGATGGGTTGCCGGCTCACCTGCATATGAGGCGGCGGGCGAGAGGAGCGAGAGGGCCGTTACCAAGCACAGTATAGAGGTAACGGTCCTTGATGTAAGGACGCCAACTTGCTTCATCTAATTATTTACCTTTCGCGTGTGATTTGGTTTGCGCCGGGGCAAGGGCGTAGCTGGGCCGGTGCAAGGAACAACAGTATGCTGTAAGTATACCAAAAACAGACGATAGGCAACAGACAACGGACCACACGCGCGCTTGATTTGCGGTGTAGTCCGTCGTTTGTAGTCTGAAGCGAACTTGTCGCATGTGCAGGTTAGATGTTGCCTCCACCCGTAGAGGTGTTTTGCATGGCTATATACAGGCCGGCGATGATGAGCGCCACGCCCACGATGATAGCCAGAAACTGGGGCCAAATCAGCACGATGATGCCCAGTATGAGCAGCACGATACCGATAATTGATCGGGTATTCAAGGTTATAGTCCTCCCATTGATAGTGGCATAAAATGCCGTTGCTGTAGACGCCGAAAAGCCATCTAAGACTGGTTGGTTGCCCCTTGAGGGGTAATAGTAGTAGTCGCCGCCGGCAGTTGGTCCGTATGCGCTCCCGGAGTGGACGAGGCCGTTACAGCCGGTGTGTTATCCAGGGCGGCATCACCGCTTCTGGGAGCCTTGAGGTCCTCAAGGGTGAGCTTGGGCCGTTCGACGTACACGGAGTCGACCAGGATGTCCAGCACACCGGCGTTGCGCGCCTCCTGCACGGCGCGATTGGTGATGATGTCGCCCGTGTTGAGGATTATGCTGTCGTCGTTGTCCAGAATAACGCGGGTAGCGGGGCGACCCAGGGCGTTCTTTATCCGCCGCTGCATCACCTTATCGTCGGCATTGTCCAGGTTGCGAGTATACTGGCCGGTAAGCTGCTCCCAGAGAGCCTTTGCTTCCCCGGGTATATTGCGGAGGCTCTGACTTGCCTGCTCGCCGAGCGAGCCTGTATGCTGCTGGAAAGGGCCGGCCCCTGCCGAGAGGGCGAGTTGGGACAGCCGACCTGCGCGGCGCGCGTGGTCTACCATCTCCTCGGTAATAGTGTCGTTGGGCAGCACAATAGCAGTGCCGTCGGGGGCCGTTACCTCGCGGTGGGCGGTACTGCCGACCAGCAGTCCGGTTGCCTTCTGAGGGACCGTAGAGTGAAGCTGGCCGCCTAATTGCTCAAGCTGGGTGTTGAGCTTGGAGCCGGCGGTACGCAGCTTGTTGCCGGCTTCGTCGAGTGCGCCTGCGATGCCGCCGGTCTGCTCCTCGAACTCTTTGGCAACATCGGCAGGCACGAACATCACGCGATGGCCGATGCTGAGGACGCGCTCGGCAGGCAACCACCGCGAACCCTGGCCCATAGTCATGCCCCGGCCCAGCGATACGTGGTAGCCTTTTATCTCCCCCGTCTTGGTGTCAACAAGCATATCGTCCACCGTGCCCAGCCTACTCCCATCATCGGTGAGCACCCTCAGCCCGCGCACACACATGCCGGTGTAGAGTCGCCTGAGCACAGGGTCGCGGTTCACCTGGATAACAGCCTTGCCGTCGGGGATGACCACCGCGTCCTGGCCGATAACGTTGATGCGGCCAAACGGGATGGCGCGGGCCGAGTGGAACATGGCTTTTTCCTGCACCACCAAAGCCAGCACCTGGCTGCGCTCCGGGTCGAGCACCAGGTCTTCAACATCGTATATCTTGGTGCCTCGGTTCATAGTTACCACAGGCAGCCCTATTATCTCTCTCGCCTTCTTTTCCATAGAGGCATACTCCCTTCGGAATGCGAAACATCGGTGCGACTGCGCGCGCTCCGCATTGCAACTACGCTATACTTACCTTCTCAAATTGATTATTTCCGCTATGTTGTTCCAAAAGATGGTGAAGCCCACAGGATCGTTGTAGTCCCAGATGAACAGGCCCACTACGATAATAAGGAACAAGAACAGCAGAGTGGCCGCCAGCCTCTCTGAACCGGCATGAACATTGCCTTGAAATCTTGCCAACTCGCTTACCTCCTGACACAAAGCTGTTGTAGGCACGCTCCAACTAGAATGCCCGGCACCAAGCGCCCGTGATGGAGAGTAACAGCAATAGATGTGCCGCCCTTCACCATGTAAGGAGTATAAGGGGTCTTCTCTGCCTGCTCTGCGGGTTCTTAGGCCGTGTCGCGCAGTCCCAGGACCGCACCGAACAGGCCGCACTGCCCGCCTTCGCCCCGATGGGAGTAGAAGATGCCGGTATGGTGCATCGTGCAGATGCCTTCAGTGGAGATGTTCTTGAGGGGTACGCCGGCCTCGATAAGGGTGCGCC
>JBBSIX010000175.1:0-7104 GCA_038231875.1 Chloroflexia bacterium
CTACCCGCTTTTCCGGGTTGTGATAGATGGTAACGTTGCTAACGCTCTCACTTATTCAACAACACACAGCTTACTTCTACGCCATAAGAGCCTTCGCAACCACGGCGATCCGATGACATTGTCAGGGCCGTATGGTAAAGTACTAAAAACGCCGGAATGGAAAGTCCCCTCACTATCAGTTAGGCTGTCCCTTAACACACAAGGAGGGACAGCCCAATGCTCAAGAAAGAGGACTTCGCAGTGATTAAAGCACTTTCCAAACATGGTGTCTATCTCAAGGATATAGCCGCCGAACTCGGCGTTCACCCAAAGACGGTCAGCCGCGCCCTCAAGCGCGGTAGCGCTCCTACATCGAAGCCACCACCCCGCCCCTCCAAGCTCGACCCTTTCAAGGCTCAGGTCGATCAACTCCTTGCCGAGGGTGTCTGGAACGGCGTAGTTATCCAGCGCGAGATACAGGCTAAGGGCTACACCGGCAGCCATACTATCTTGCGCGACTACATAGCTCCCAAGCGAGCGCTACGCCCTAGCGTCAGCCGAGCTACTGTGCGCTTCGAGACCGAGCCTGGTCACCAGTTGCAATCGGACTGGGGCGAAATCATCATCGAATTGGCAGGGCATCCGACCAAGGTCTACTTCATCGTCAACCAACTCGGCTATTCGCGCCGCTTTCACTTCTGGTGTGCCCCCAGCCTGGATGCCGAGCATACCTATGAGGGGCTTATTCGCTCCTTCGAGTACCTGGGTGGTGTGCCTCAGGAGGTGCTGGTCGACAACCAGAAAGCCACAGTGCTGTTACACCAGGGAGATAAGCTGGTTTTCAACGAGCGCTTTGTGGACCTTGGAGAGCACTACGGCTTCACGCCCCGTGCCTGCCGGCCGTATCGTGCCCGCACTAAGGGGAAGGACGAGCGCATGGTAGGCTACATCAAGCACCACTTCTTCGTGCGCTACCGCGCCTTCGAGAGTTGGACCCACCTCAACGGGTTAGCGGAGCAGTGGCTGCGAGAGGAAGCCGACCAGCGCATGCATGGCACAGTACACGAGGTGGTCGCCGAACGCTTCCAGCGTGAAGCTCCTACCCTGCAACTACTGCCTCACGGGCGCTATGACACCTCCTACATAGAGCACCGTCATGTCAGTTGGGATAGCTACATTGAAGTGAGGGGCAACCGCTACTCGGTGCCCTCAACATTAGTGGGCAGAGTGGTGCTGGTGCGTATCGGCCTCGATGAGTGCCTGAGGGTCTACGCCGACGAAGCGCTTATGGCTACTCACCAACTGCAATCGGCATCTGCGGGCTGGGTGACGGTAGAGGAGCATCATCACCCCTTATGGCAAAGCGTGAAAGCCCAGGTAGAACGGCGAGCGTTGAGCGTGTACGAGGAGGCAGCCCAATGGAACTAACTGAGATGTCGGAACTGAGCGGCCTTCTGGGGAAGCTGAAGCTGGAACACCTGGACAGCCAGATCGACGCTGTGTGCGAGCAAGCAGCGGCACGCGACCTGGATTACAAGAGTTTCCTGTGTGCGGCGCTGACCACAGAATGGCGGGGACGCTTTCAGAAGGGGATCGAGGCTCGGCTGCGCCAATCGCGCTTCCCATGGGTAAAGACGATAGAGCAGTTCGACTTCGAGTTTCAGTCGAGTATGGATAGGAAGCAAGTACGGGAACTCGCCGGGCTGAGCTTTGTGGAGCGGAGCCACAACGTGGTGATACTGGGGCCACCAGGAGTTGGTAAGACGCACCTGGCAGTGGCGCTTGGGGTCAAGGCGGTGGAAGCAGGGTACTCAGTGCTGTTTGTGACGCTGGAAACACTTATGAGCAGGCTGGTACGAGCCAAACATGAGAACCGCTTGGAGAGGGCGCTACAGCAACTGGTCTACCCAAAGGTGCTGATTTTGGACGAGATAGGTTACTTACAGCTCTCGCGGGAGGAGGCGAGCTTGTTCTTCCAATTGGTAGTGAGGCGCTACGAGCGTGCGAGCATGATCGTGACCTCGAACAAGAGCTTTCTGGATTGGGGAGAGGTGTTCTCGGACCATGTGCTGGCGACAGCTATTTTGGACCGGCTCTTGCACCACGCGACCACACTGAACATCAAGGGGGAGAGCTACCGCTTGAAGGAGAAGAAGCGGGCAGGATTGCTGGGGCAGGTGAGACAACCCGGGCAGTCATCATCAGGGGGAGCGGAAAAGGGAAAGGAGGTGATACGGGTAATTGAGGAGGACGAGAAGCGATGAAGGGCGACACCGGCTTTTTTCAGGTAACAGACCCTAATTCTGTCATGACTACTAACTCAAGTGAACCGCCAGGACCGTCTACAGCGCCACCTCCGAAAGTGGTAACGACCGCCCGTGGCTACACTCGAACTCTATACGCCAGATTGGTTCTCTTCCGCTGCGAGTGGTGCAGCAGGGAGCAGAAGGTGTGGCAGTATCCAGGAGCCTCCCCACGCTACTGCGAGGAGTGCCGAGAGGAAGCTCAACAGTCAATGAACAGTGCTCGGCAGCGAGAAAAGCGCGAACGAGACCGCCAAGCCACTCCCTATGTGAGGCGGAGACTGGTGGGGCGGCCTCCAAAAAAGCGATGAACAGAGGACATTGTTAGCGGCCTTCAGGGGACAAACGAAACCGGCATTTTGCAGACAAACCTCCCCGGCCTTGACAACATACCATCAGGCGTGTTTTCGCCAGGGTCCAGGAGCAGGCTGACCTATTAGAGAAAGGAGAAGCGCCAGAGGAGAGATATGCCAGGCAATTCGCTTTAGCTAATAAACACACTACCTAACGATAAGGAGAAAACCATGAAAGAGCTATTCGCAAGCAACCAGGAGAAAAACCTCACATCAGCCGAAAATGGAGAGGGCTCAGGCACATCTCGCCGCGCCTTTCTGACAGGGTCGGCGAAGCTGATAGGCGGCGGAGCGGCAGCAATGGCCCTCGCAGGCTCGCCACTCTTCTCAGGTGCGAAAATGGCGATGGCGCGGCCTGCTGCCCCCACCACCGACATAGACATCCTTAACTTCGCCCTCACCCTGGAGCACCTTGAGGCAGCATTCTACGTGGATGGCCTGAACACCTTTACCCGAGGAGACTTTCAGTCAGCCCGGTTCATCCGGGGCCTTGGCGGTAGAATCAGCAGCAGGGTGTATAACTACTTCCAACTGATCCGCGACCACGAGGTCACGCACGTGGCAACCCTTATCTCCGTCATTCAGAGCCTGGGTGGGACACCGGTTGGCCGATGCACATATAACTTCGGTTATTCAAACGTGGACGGGTTTGTAGCGGTAGCCCAGACGCTGGAAGACACCGGTGTGATGGCCTACGATGGGGCTATCGCCCTCATCGAGAGCCCCGAGCTCCAAACTGCCGGAGCGACGATTGCCACCGTCGAGGCCCGCCATGCTGCGTATCTACGCCTTCTCAACGGTAACGTACCCTTCCCAGCAGCTTTTGATACGCCCAAGACGATGGCGGAGATTCTCGCCCTCATCGCCCCGTTCATCGTCTCCTGTCCGTAAATACGGACGATGGACCATAGATGATACACATCCTTGCTGGTCATCGTCTATGGTCCATCGTACGAACTTTAGAGCGTCTTTTGAAACCTCAAATCTGAACACTTACCTCCCCAGGGCTGACGCAAAGTCCGTTATGAGGCAGATTTTGTCCATAGGGCACGCTCGAGGCGATAGTGGAAGGCTCTCTGAGCAGCAGGTAGATTAGCTTCTTGATGATGGGCGGTTAGCCCCACAACTATGTTGTTGAGGGTAGCCAGCACAGGGAGCCGACATTTACCAAGCTACTTACGTAGATACTGTCGATTCTCCCGATCCGCCCCGACGCATCGTCTGTTTTCAAGATGCCGAACTGATAGGCACTATAAATCAAAACTGGCCAGCATTTGCTGAGACTAACCAGAACCCAGTTCGGCATCTGAAAAAAGTGTAATCGGTCCTTTGGGTGAGGACGACCATACCACCGGGTATTGCCGAGCGGTCGGAACGTAGTGAATAAGGGTTGCGTGGGCAAGCCAAAGGATGGCGACCATCGCACCTATCAGCCTGGAAACAATCGGGGGAGGCCCAATAAGAAGCGCCCACCGGAATGTGGCGCATCCGGCGTAGGTTACGCAGAGGGGCAGTTGCGCGTGCAGCTGCCCCTCTTGGCTTTCAGTCGTATGGAACGCCAGCGGCGCTACGAGCGGGCATCGGGGTAGGTCGGTCTCGTGTAGAGCCATAGCCCCTCAGCGCTTCGCCCCCGCTCCCCTCCCCCTCTACTTACCCACCGGCTTTAGCTCAATCATCTTCAGCTTGTCGCGCTCGGCGGCCATTGAGAAGCGGCCATAGTTGAAGTAGGCTGCACATGCCCCCTCCGGCGACACCATGCAGGTGCCTATCGGCGTTTCGGGGGTGCAGGCCGTGCCGAACACCCGGCACTCCCACGGCTTGATTACACCCTTGAGCACCTCACCACACTGGCACGCCTTTGGGTCCGCCACCCGCAGGCCGGGAACCTTGAAGCGCAACTCAGCGTCCCAGGAGGCGAACTCCGGGCGCAGCTTGAGGGCGCTGTGGGTGATGAACCCCAAGCCCCGCCACTCGAAGAATGGGCGCAACTCCATCGTGCGCGCCATCACTTCCAGCCCTTTGACGTTGCCCTCCGGTCGCACTACCCGCCCGTACTGGTTCTCCACCTCGGCTCGGCCTTCGCTGATTTGCTGCACGATCATGTAGATACTCTGGATGATGTCCAGAGGCTCGAAGCCCGCGATCACCACAGGCTTGTGGTGCAGGCGAGCGATGAAGTTGTAGGGGCGCATGCCTATCACCATGCTTACGTGGCCGGGGCCGATAAAGCCGTCCAGCCGCAGGTCGGGCGAGTCGAGTATGGCTTTGATGGCGGGGATAATGGTCACGTGGTTGCAAAAAACCGAGAAGTTCTCTATGCCCTCGGCCTGCGCCCTCAGCAACGTCACCGCAGTAGAGGGGGCGGTAGTCTCGAAGCCGATGGCGAAGAAGACCACCTGTTTATCCGGGTTCTGGCGGGCCAGCTTGAGGGCGTCGAGGGGCGAGTAAACGAAGCGCACGTCTGCTCCTTCCGCTTTGGCGTCGAGCAAACTACCGTTGGAGCCGGGCACGCGCATCATATCGCCGAAGGTGGTGAATATAACCCCTTCAGTGCGGGCGATGGCTATGGCATCGTCTATGCGCCCCATGGGCAGCACACACACGGGGCAGCCGGGGCCATGCACCAGGTCTACATTGCGGGGCAGGACATCCTCTATGCCGTGCTTGTAGATGGTGTGGGTGTGGCCCCCGCACACCTCCATGAACTTCAACGACCGTCCGTCGCTGAGGCGAGCGATCTCCTCGGATATGCCTTTAGCCAGGTCGGGGTCTCGGTATTCATCAACGTACTTCATAGCTTTCTCCTTTGTGCAGGTCCTTCGCACTCAACCGCTCTCAACAGCCACAAGTTCGGTGTTATCTATACCAGCCACTTGACATGCGGCCTCCCACACCAGGTTTACTCGATTTGGCTCTCGTGCAGCATCTGCAACTCGTCGGTGTACGCCTCTCCCATGCCGTACAGCAGGTTGAGCGTCTCCTGAGCTTCCTGCTCGTCAATCTTGCTCATGGCAAAGCCCACGTGGATCAGCACCCAGTCTCCCGGCCCGATCCCCTCCGGGCGCACAAGGGCTACGCTCACGTTGCGCCTTACCCCCGACACGTCCACTTTGGCGATGCTGTTTTCCTCGTCTACGATCTCCAATATCTGCCCCGGAATACCTAAGCACATATCGTCCCCCTTACCCTAACTGCGCGGCTAAGGCCGCTTGACCCAGGCTCAATCCGCCGTTGATGGGCGCAGGCCGGTTGATAAACACCTCAAAGCTCAACTCCCCAGGTGGGCCGCCAACTGCTCCAACAGGAGCCTGTTATGGAACACGCCGCCGCTCAGGGCTACTTCGTTCAACCCCGTTCGTTCTATTGGCGGCACGCAACACGCCGCCAACATCTCGGCAATCGAGCGGTGGAAGTGGCCGGTCTATGCTACATCGTCTTTATCTTGATGTAGCGCATGATGTCCGGCAGGTTGATCGCCACCCCAGCCGCCAACAGAGCCAACAGGCCCCAACCCACTATAGGTAGAGCGCTCTTCATTGTAATCACCTCCCTTTGTGATTTTGGATTTTGGACTTACAGCGTGGCCTTCCTGGTTTTCAGCAGCCACTCTGCCCATTCGTTCAACCCCTCGCCCGTTCTGCACGACACTTCGAACACCGGCGCATGGGGGTTGAGGGCGCGCACAGCCTTGTAGAAGAATTCGCTGCTGAAATCTACCAGTTCGGTCAGGTCGATCTTGTTGAGCACGATCACGTCGCCGGTCGCGAATATATCGGGGTACTTCACCGGCTTGTCGTGCCCTTCGGCGGTGCTCAACACACACAGCTTGAGGCCCTCGCCCAGTGCCCAGTTGGTTGGGCATACCAGGTTCCCCACGTTCTCGATAAACACTATATCGAGGCTCCCCAGGTCGAGCTTGTCCAACGCCTGCTCCACCATGTGGGCCTCCAGGTGGCAATTGCCGCCGGTGTTGATTTGCACGGCCTCCCGCGCGCCCGCCTGCAGAACTCGCTCGGCGTCTATGCTGCCCGCGATGTCCCCCTCGATCACCCCGACGGCGGCCCTGTCGCCCAGCGCCTGCATGGTCTTGACGATAAGGCTGGTTTTGCCCGCGCCTGGCGAGGCGATTACGTTCACCGCCAGCACGCCGGCCTCCTCGAAACGGCGGCGGTTGCGCTCGGCCACCTCGTCGTTGCTCGCCAGCAGGTTCTTGACAATTTGGATCGTCTGTACGCTCATGTCTCGATCTCGATACTCTCGATCAGCAGCTCGGTGCCGTCGCGGGCTAGCTGCCCTACCTTGCCGCAGCCGGGACACTCGAAGTTTGCCCCTTGCGGCGCATATTCTTCGTTGCACTCCTCGCAGTGGAAGCTCATGCGGGTGCGCCGCAAGTTGAGTTGCGCGCCCTGAGCCAGGGTGTCGGGCGTAAGCATCTCGAAGTAGAAGAGCAGCGAATCGTCTATGCCTGC
>JBBSIX010000176.1:0-7096 GCA_038231875.1 Chloroflexia bacterium
AGCGAACTGTACATCGTGGAGGGCGACTCGGCCGGCGGTTCGGCCAAGCAAGGCCGCGACCGACGCACGCAGGCTATCTTGCCTTTGTTCGGCAAAATCCTCAACGTCGAAAAAGCGCGGCTCGACAAGATGTTGGGCAACGAAGCCATCAAGATGCTGATAACGGCCATCGGTGCGGGTATCGCCGATATGTGGGATACAAGCAGGCTGCGCTATCATCGCATCATCATCATGACCGACGCCGACGTGGACGGCAGCCATATCCGCACGCTGTTGCTGACTTTCTTCTTCCGGCACATGCCCGACCTGGTGAATGGCGGCTTTTTGTACATAGCGCAGCCTCCTCTGTACAAGGTGGGCACGGGCAAGGCCTCGATATGGGCTTACAACGATGAGCAGTTGAAAGTGGCCTTGAAGGAGATCGGCAAGGAGAAGGTGGCGATACAGCGGTACAAGGGTCTGGGCGAGATGAACCCGGAGCAACTCTGGGAGACGACGATGAACCCCGAAACACGCACGCTGCTGCAAGTGACCGTCGAGGACGCGATGGTAGCCGACGAGACGTTCGACATGCTGATGGGCAACAATGTGCCCCCGCGCAAGCGCTTTATCCAGACGCATGCTAAGAATGTGCGGAACTTGGACGTTTAGGTGTGTAAATTCGCAAAGCTATTGGGCCAGCGCATCAGTGGCTTACAATATAGTAAAGCTAGATACATTCTGTATGCAGAACACCCCATCTATACACGAGTGGTTAGGACGCCATAGACATCGGGAGTTGCTCTCGCTTAACATTCACTGGCGTGACCATCGAAGGGAGTTTCCGAATCTTAGAACGGCTGAGGAATACGAAACTCGTGCAAATGAGTTTGTGAACAGCTTTCAAACGGATGCCTCCATTGAGTATCTATGGCTCAGGGACTATAGTGTAGAATTGTATAACCCGGTCACTAATGAGCTTGGCATAATAGGTTCAGAGGGGGACGTGATAGTCACATACTTTCGACCTGAAGCCAAAGCACGTTATTGGCTACGCGAACGTAAACAACAAGCACTCTGGGGTACAATCCTTGAGGATGGGTATGGCGGTGCGGGGCATACATAGGGCATCTCAGAGCGCAGAATATACAGGCTAATGGTGATGCTAATGAGCACAAAACACAGTCGGCTACGTCTGCCGGAGTACCTTTTGCAAATCCTGTCTAAACAGCGTGCTTTAATTCATCTGCTATGTGATACACAGATGGAGAAGTGGCAGGAGTTCGTTAGCCAAATAGAACAGGGATACCCAATGTCCCTGCATGACTATGCTAATCGTCTCTCTACCCGCGATAACTTGCAATTACTGATGAGTGGAATACGCGGTTCCGTACTTACGCACTGGCGGCAAGGCATGTTGTTAAGCCTGCTGGATGCACAATTCAGACGAGTAACGCGTGAAGTTCCCAACCCGGTGCTCCCTCCGCTAGAAGATGAGAGGCTAGGGTGGTGGTGGTACGCTATACCACGTTCGGTCAGTACATCCTTATCCCCTGCTGAACTCAATACGTGGATCCAATACTCCAATCACTCCAAAGGCATGTCGGCTAAGGCGCCTGCCTAAAGTGGGATGAATTATCGCGACGGGTTCCCTATCCATATTCTTACCCCTGCTGTAAGCAAAGTAGAACCCGACGCAGCACAGAGTCATTCTCTCTTTCAATGCGTGAATCGTTCAGGGGCAAAGTACCCACACGCTGCACCCCGTCTATGCGAAAGTAACAGGTAGAGAGGGTTCCGCTTCGCATTCAGGCTTCGCAATTCAGGCCCTTACACGACATCGGTCCACCCCAAATCTGAACACTTACACCTCTCTCAGGGTGTTGACTCGCAGATGCGCTTGTGATAGCATACGGCAGGGCAAATGCTCTGTGCTTCAGACTTGCGGCTTTGTACCAGCGGCACAGGTTGGACGCCTATATTGTTCACCATAAGCAAGTGAGTAAAAGGAGGGTAAACAGTGTCGTACGAGCCACCATCCGACCGGCCGTCGGAGGGAACACCCACAACCGACATGTCCGGGTCAACCCCACAGGGTGGATATACCCCGCCCCCAGCCGGCGGTTACGCGTCACCCCCACCAGGAGGTGGATATGCGCCGCCACCGCCACCTCCCGGCCAGTATGCCGCTCCTGACCCTTACGGCTACCCTCCAGCCCAGGCGCAAAGTAGAAACATCTTCCTGTCGTACCTCAACGCCGTAATCAAACCAACGACTGCAAACTATGCTTCGGAAGTACCGAACGCCGGCTGGGGCAAGACTCTCATTGGCGTGCTTACAGCGTCGCTGCTTACAGGGTTATTTATTCTGGCCGTGGGAGCCTCAATAGAGCCTAATCTTCCACAGATTGAGCAGCAAATCATAGCCCAAGACAACAGCCCCGACGTGGCACGCGTTACGATTAACACGATTCGCGCTATCTTTGGCGGGGGTGGGGCTGTTACTACCTTCTTACTGTCTCTGGTGTCTTTCTTTGTTGGGGCAGGAATACTTTACCTGCTGGCGAGACTGCTGGGTGGGCAGGGCAGTGGCTTCACTACTCATTCTTATCTTCTTTCGATCAGCTATACTCCGCTTCGCATTCTGCTGCTGGTGCTGCTTTTTGTGCCGATCCTCCAGTTCCTGGCACTGATAGCCTTGCCTCTGTACCAGTTATTCTGTGCAGCCCAGTCCATGACTGCATCGCAAAGGCTCACCCCCAGCAAAGCGTTGGCGGCGGCGTTCCTTTCTCTCCTAGTGTTTGTTTTGCTTGGTTGTTTCTGCTCAATCCTTTCGTCACTGTTATCGTTCGGCAGGTAAAGATACAGCGCCTCTTAGTTTGCTCAAAGAGGCGCTGTATCTTTACCGTCCTCGCCTGGACATCACGTTGTAGATAAGCAAAATCGCCACCAGCACCAACAGCAGGTGCCAGGAGCCATAACTACCCCAGCCCAGCAGGAACCCCACTACGTAGAGACCCAACAAGGCGAGCATCAGGCCCCAGGCAAGACCTCTCATGTCGCTGCTCTGCAATACAAAGGTTGGAACCGGAGTCCCAACCCTGCATTCCGCACCGGCTTAGGCTGCTTTGCGACCCATGACCAGGTTGTACACGACCACGATGAGCGCGATGATCAGAAGTATGTGAATAAGGTTGCCCGCGATACCGAATATCAGGCCGAGCAGCCAAAGCACCACTAATATAACCGCGATTGTCCAAAGTATACTTACCAAACTACCCATCTTTTCGTCCTCCTTCTAAGTTGTCTAGTGACCGCCCTTTATAACGCACAAACCCCGCAAGTGTGACGAACTGCTTCTCTACAGCCAACCTTTGCGCTTGAAGAGCGCTACTTCGACGGCTGTTACCAGCAGCACAACCCCTATCACAGCCGGATACCCCAGGGGCGAGGCCAGTTCGGGCATGTGCTGGAAGTTCATGCCGTACCAACCGGTGATGGTGGCGATGCTCATCAGGATGATGGATACCGAAGTGAGGGTCTGCACGGTGATATTGAGGCGGTTGCTCTGCATCGAAAGGTAGCTGTCCAGCGCGCTGGACAGCAAGTCGCGATAGGTGTCTATGCTGTCGGTGATACGCACCACGTGGTCGTACAAGTCCTGAAAGTAGAGCAGGGTCTGCTGGTCAAAGATCGGCAAATCGCGGCGCACCAGGATGTTGAGCACGTCGCGCTCAGGGGCAAGCACCTTACGCAGCGCCAGCAAGTCTTTCTTCAAACCGAAGATCGACTCGATGGCCCCCACACTGTACCGCTCGAAAATCTCCTCCTCTAGGTCCTCAACCCGGTCCACGATGCTGTCCACCACCGGGAAATAGTGGTCCACTATGGTATCCAGCAGCGAATAGAGCAGGATACCCGACTCCCTCGAACGCCCGTTGTGCCTGCCGTTCTTGGGGCGGCGATACACCCCGACGGGGCGTCCCGGCTCCGCCTCTGCGACCCCGGAAGAGGGGCCAACCCTGCCGTTGCCGTCTTTCACCTCTCCCGGCACAACCGCGCTCTGCCTTTCCCCCGGCGGCTTATCGTGCGAGGGCACGGGGTGGGCCTCGAGGCCGGCGCGTTCCTCGTCGGTCAAGGGGCGGCAGCCGGGCAGGTTGGCCGTCTCTGCGCCGGCCTTCTTGCCGGGCCTGATGGTGTGCGCGTTGTGTTGCCACCGGCGCGCTACTTCAGCAAGCTCAGGCACGGGGCTGTTATGCACCGTGATGAGGTAGTTCTCGCCCATGAACATCGTCATCTCGCGCAGTGAGATGCGATCGTCTGCGTTGGGGACGCCGGCCTGCGGCGCTTGAGACGCGCCTAGTTGCGCCAGGTTTGCGCCCAGACCCGCCGCTTGCCCCATCTGCACCTGCTGCCCGTAGCCGCCGCCTCCCGCCTCCTGATACCCGGTTGCAGCGGCCTGCACGAGCTTACGGAACTGAGCGCGGCCATCGTTGCCCGCACCCAACGTATCTGCTGTACTCGGCGCGCCGTTCGTAGAGGGCGAATCTGCCTGCTTCTGTGCGTTGGCACTGACCAGATAGAAGACCACAAGATAGAAGTTGTCGTACTGGTCGACCTTTGGCCGGGGGTGCCGAGCCATCGCGTCCTCGATAGCGAGGGGGTGCAGGTTGAATTCGTCCTGGATCATACGAAACTCGGCCAGCGAAGGCCGCTCCAGGTCGAGCCACAGCAGCCGGTCTTTGTTACTCACCAGTTCGCTGATAGCCTCAACATCCTGGACGACCTGGAAGTTGTTTTGTTCGTCGCGCAAAAGGGTCTTTAGCATATGATTCCACGTTGTTTAGTATAGATGTCGTAGGGTAAATGGTATTATAGAGGCAGGTCCATACAAGCGCAAACTTACAGGATTCCAGCCTACGCCGGATTACTCTGTTCATGGTGCGTGGTGTGGCTTTCTTCCGTAGGAGGGGGACTATGAAAGGAAAATCCGAGTTCTCACTTGCTCGTTACAAAGACGGGTTTGTGGAGCTTGTGAGTGAAACCGACCATGAAACACTAGCTCACTGGGCGCTTGATTGTGTCGAGCGTGTCATGCCGTACTTCGAGGGAAAATACCCGAAGGACCCTCGCCCCCGAAGAGCTATAGAAACACTCCAGACGTGGATAAACACAGGTGAGTTTAAGATGGCAGCTATTCGTGGGGCTTCGCTCTCAGCTCATGCGGCTGCCCGCGAAGTGGGAGAAGATAATGCAGCCCGTTCTGCTGCCCGTGCCGCAGGTCAAGCGGTAGCCACTGCACATGTCTCCACTCATTCTATTGGTGCGGCGATCTATGCACTACAGGCTATCCACAGAGCCACAGACCCCTCCTATGCAGATGCTGCCGTCGCCAAAGAACGAGATTGGCAGTACCAACATCTACTTGAACAGGTCGCCTACATGGGTGAGCGCCCAGAATAGCTCAATTGCCACAAAAAAGCCTATCCCTATTACCATCGCCCATATCATGCAGGCCGAGCCGAGGCGGGCGTTGTAGCTCACGGGCGGGGCGCCGGTACGCACCACCGGCGGCTCCGGCAAAGACTCTTCGTCTAGTGTGCGAGGGTCTGTAGCTGCGCTGATATCGGTTGACATGGGGTCTCCTTTAGGTGTCGCTGTTTTCGCCAGTATAGCAAAAGAGTTGTCTTTCTGCATACAAAGGATGCGCCGGCAAACGGTCATGGTCGGGGCACGAGCGAAGCGGGGGGTGAAACCGGCATCTCGGCACACGAACGCCCACCGCCCGACACTCCCCATCTTTACAGGCGCTTTACCAGGCTTGCGTCTATGCTGCTTATGGTGGGCCGGCCGGATAGGGCCATGGCGTTCCTTAGCTCGCGGCGCAACAGTTCGAGCACACGGGTCACGCCGGCTTCCCCGCCGACGGCCAAACCGTACATGTAGGGCCGCCCTATCAACACGGCCCCCGCGCCCAACGCCAGCGCCTTGAGCACATCGGTTCCCCGTCGCACTCCTCCGTCCATCAGCACTTCTATACGCCCCTCCACCGCTTCAGCCACTTCGGGCAGGGCCGCTATGCCCGACTCCACCGAGTCCAACTGCCTGCCTCCATGATTGCTGACGACGACAGCCGCGGCCCCGTGCTCGACCGACAGCCGGGCATCTTCCCCAGTCATTATCCCCTTGAGGATAACCGGCAGCCGTGTGATGGAGGCCAGCCAATCTACATCTGTCCAGGTGAGGGAAGCATCCCACTTGGAGGCGACATAGTTACCCAACCCCGACGAGTCCCCCACTACGCCGGTAGGCAGCGTATCCAGTTGCATGCCGGCCAGGTTCGCCAGTGGAAAGGGGAAGGTAAAGGCGTTGCGGAGGTCGCGCTCGCGGTTGCCGGTGAACGGCACGTCTACCGTCATGCAGATGCCTCGGTAGCCTGCGGCCTCGGCGCGCTGCACCAGGTGTCGCGTCACCTCGCGGTCCTGGTAGACGTACAGTTGGAACCATTTGGGACCGGGGGCCGCCGCCATGACATCTTCCATGCCGACCGTCGCCAGGGTGGAGAGTATCATCAGCGTGCCGGCCTCCGCAGCCGCTCGCGCAGTGGCCGCTTCGCCCTCCTCGCAGCACAGTTTGTGCCCGGCGGCAGGGGCGAGCAGCACAGGCATGCTCACAGGTGTGCCCAACACTGTGGTCGAGCAGACTACGTTGCTCACATCCACCAGGAAGCGAGGCCGCAGAACGAGGCGGTCAAAGTCCTCATGGTTGCGGCGCAGGCTGAATTCATCGTCCGCCCCGCCCACGATGTAGTCGTAAGCCCCAGGCTCGAGATGTTCGCGGGCCATTTCTTCAAGTTCGAGCAGATTGGTAAACTGTTGCATCTTCGCTCCTTACTCGTAGGTGTCTCATAGGTGTGTAGAAGGGAGCTGTAGGAAACCGGCGCTTCGGCATGTCAAAGCTGCCGCCCCCGCTCCGCTCATACCCCGTCAGGGGCTTCGCATGGAACCCTACTTCAACTGCAATTGTACCTTAACGAGTGGAAGGAGAAAAAGAGGAACAGCTTGGTGATTACCCACATCTCAAGCGGTTCAAGCAGTGCTTGATAACTCTGCCGGCA
>JBBSIX010000177.1:0-7083 GCA_038231875.1 Chloroflexia bacterium
CTTTCCTTGCTCTGCAACGCCGCCCCACGTCGGCTGTGCCTTTGAGGGTTGCCCAGGTTACACACCAGCGCCTGTTCTACGCCTGCGGCACAGACAATGCTTAACTCTCCTGCGAGATACAAGACAGGGCCGGAGTAGGGTATAATTGAGATAGTTAAGCCGTAAACCAACTTGCGGCGTAGAATATATGTGAGGATTACTGGTGCATGGTATCTGTGTCGCCCGGATTGCAAATAGAGGTAGCTCATAACTTTACTGACGCCCCGTCCCAGCAAGCTTGGGACGCATTACTCCACGAGTCGGTGTCCGACGTGGTGTTCCTCAGCCGACGGTGGCAGCAAATATGGTGGGACAATTTCGCGGCGCAGGAGAACTGTAAGCTCCATATTGTTTCTGTCCTACAGGAAGGAGGAGCGGCTTTGGCTATCGCTCCTCTTTTTATTGAGGCCGCCCCTCTGCCTCCGCTGCGCCCATACGCTCAGGGAACCCCGCGCCCCGAAGGCGAGGGCGCGCCGCTTCGTACCGTGCGCTTCGTGGGCGGGCTCGAGGTGGCCGATTACCTGGATATAATCGCCCCTGCCGAAAGGCTCGGCGAGGCATGGTCAGCCGTGCTTGATTACCTGATTGAGATTGGGGGCGAGTGGGACGTTATAGACCTTCACTCGCTGCCTGAGTTTTCGCCTTCCCACGATCTCCTTTCCGAATTGGCCGCCGAAAAGGGCCTCACAGCCGACATCTTCCCCGAAGATGTGTGCCCGGTCATACCTCTGCCGGAGGAGTGGGATACCTACTTGATGAGCCTTCGCAAGAAGGATCGCCACGAACTACGCCGCAAAGTACGCAAGCTGGAAGGCCGCGACGATGTGCGTTGGTACCTGGTGGACCCGGCGGACCGCGATGCGCTCATGTCGGGCATGCAGAAGTTTATAGAGTTGCACCGCAAGAGCGGCAGTGACAAAGCCGAGTTCATGACTGAGCCGATGGCCGCCGCCTTTCTCGACATGGCTTCGCGCCTGGCCGATACAGGTTGGCTGGACCTTGCGATCCTGGAAGTGGCAGGCGAACCTGCCTCCGCCTACCTGTCGTTCCGGTACAACAATCGCCTCTACTTGTACAACTCCGGCTACGACCCCAAGTTCGGCTCCTATAGCGCGGGCGTGGCGCTGCTGGCCTATCGTATCCACAAAGCAATTTTGCAAGAGATAAAGTTCTTCGATTTCCTGCGTGGCGATGAAGACTATAAATACGACTTCGGTGCGGAAAATACGTATGTATATAGAGCGCTGCTCAAACGCAACACAGAACAGCAAAAACATTAGAAGGAATATCGGATAAATGCGTAAAATAGCAATGATAAGCATGCATACCTGTCCGTTGGCTTGCCCCGATGCCCTGCTGGGTGGGCGCGAGACGGGTGGGATGAACGTTTACATAAGGGAACTGAGCCGTGAGCTTGGGCGGCGGGGCGCTGCTGTGGACGTTTTCACCCGCTTTCAGGACACAAACACGCCCCAGATAGAGTGGCTTGGCCCCAACGCCAGGGTGGTACACTTGCCCACAGGCCCACTGTCCGCCTACAGCAAGAACCTGCTGCCCAACCATGTGGACGAGTTCACTGAGGGCATACGCCGGTTTGCGCACCTTGAGGGCATTCAGTACGACCTGGTGCATGGGCACTACTGGGTGTCGGGGTTGGCGGCGCACCGGCTTCAACAGGAGTGGAACGTGCCGATGTTGCAGATGTTCCACACCCTGGGCGCGATGAAGAACAAGGTTGCCAAAGCCGATACCGACCTGGAGGTGGAGTCTCGCGTCGAGATCGAGCGGCAGGTCATGGAATGGGCCGACCGGATTATCGCGGCCACGCCCCTCGACAAGGAACAGATGGTAAGGCTCTACGGGGCCGAGGACGAGAAGATAGCCGTGATACCGGCGGGGGTGGACACCGAACTGTTCTATCCCAGGGACCGCGCCGAGGTGCGCCGGCGCCTGGGCCTGCCCGACCTGGACACCCCGATCTTGCTCTTTGTGGGCCGTATCGAGCGCCTGAAGGGGATAGACACCTTGCTGGAGTCGGTGGCGGTGGTGAGCCGCACCTGCACGGGCCGCAACCTGAAGGTGCTGATAGTGGGCGGCGGGGGCCAGACTGAGGAAGAAAACGCCGAACTGCACAGGGTGATGCAACTGCACCGCGACCTGAATCTGGACGAACAGGTGGAGTTCGTAGGCTCCAAGCCCCAGGAGATGCTGCCCCTCTACTATTCGGCGGCGGACATCACGGTCATGCCCTCCCACTACGAGTCGTTCGGCATGGTGGCGGTGGAGTCTATGGCTTCGGGCACGCCGGTGATAGCCTCAAACGTGGGCGGCCTCTCCTTTACGGTGAAGGACGGTGAAACCGGCTTCCTGGTGCCGGAGGAGAACCACTTCGCGCTGGCCGAACAGGTACATGCCCTGCTCAAGAATCCCGAGATGCGCCGGCAGATGGGAGAACAGGCCGCCGAGCACGCCCTTCAGTATTCCTGGACGAATATAGCCGCTCAGGTCGCCGATGTGTACGACAGCGAGATACTGGAGCGTCGTTGCGCGGCCTGCCGGTGTGCTTAGGGAGGTTAAGCAGATAGATGTCCGTAGTACAGCATCGTGTTGTACTCAAAGGCCACCTTGCCCTCCTCCTGATGCCTGCTGAAAATCTCTTTGAGCGCGTTGAGCATCGGCTCATAGTTGGGGTGGCCGCTCTGCGGGGTGTAGGAGGACGACAGCACCCTCCCTTGCAGCCCTTCGTAGTCAAACAACTGGCGGTTGGCAAACACCTTGACCTGTGGTCCTGAGCCGCCGTAGAACTTCTCAAGGTTGTAGTCGTCCACATCGCGGTGCTTCGCCTGATCGTAGTCGGTGCCGTACTGCCGCAGCAACCCCTCATATGCGCGTAGAAAGGTCGTAGTATCGCCCTGCCGAGCGTTCCAGACCAGAGCCACCCAACCCTCCGGCCTCAGTATGCGAGCGAACTCGGCGTGCGCCTCATTACGCTTGAACCAGTGAAAGGCTTGCCCAGCCGTGACGAAATCTACGCTACCGGCGGGCAGGGTGGTGTCCTCTGCGGCGGCGGCTATGCTGTGGAAGTTGCCGTAGCCCGACAGCAGACGCTCCCCCGCCTCCCTCATCTCGCGGTTAGGCTCGACACCGTACACGGTGTTGCCGTTTTGCAAGAACATCGCCGACAGGATGCCTGTGCCCGACCCGATGTCGGCTATCCTGCTTGTGGAGGTAAGGCCGCACTCCTGCTGCAAGGTGCCGAGCACTTCGGGCGGATAGCCGGGACGGTACTTTACATAATTCTCAACTCGGCTTGAAAAACGTTGTCTGGGGTCGAGCATGGCCTGGGTAGCCTCCTGCGTGGGAACAACGGCGGCACAGGTTTGGAGAGTGTTGCCGGCCGTTGTTCAGGTTGGTCTTTTTGCATCGTCACCGCGTATAATGCGGCAGTCGCTTGTAATCATACAGCAAAGCCCACTCTATCGGTATCGCGCGGGATTGGGGCAGGATTGTCTTAAGCTCACGCTCTATTTCTTGAGGGTCAAATAAGCAACCCCATCACTTGGAGGAGGATAACATGATAAAGCAAACAGTTCAGGATGCCGTCAACGAGCAGATCAAGCAGGAGTTCTACTCGGCTTTCATCTACCTTTCTATGTCGGCATACTGCGACGGAATTAGCCTACCGGGGCTGGCTCACTGGCTGCGTTTGCAGTACACGGAGGAGTTGGAGCACGGGATGAAGCTGTTCGACTATCTCAGCGAGCGGGGTGGGAAGGTGATGCTGCAAGCTATTCCGCAGCCGCCGGTGGAGTTCCAGTCGCCTGTGGAGGTGATGGAGCAGGCGCTTGCACACGAGCAGCATGTTACCGGCCTGATAGAGCACCTGTACGAAGTTGCGGCCTCGGAGAACGACTACACCACGCAGACGGCGCTACACTGGTTCCTCACCGAGCAGGTGGAGGAGGAGAGCGCCGCAGGCACTATAGTTGAGCAACTACGCATGATTGGAGATAATCATGCGGCCTTGTTGATGCTGGACATGGAGCTTGGAAAGCGGGTTTAGAGAGGGGATGGCAAGGTGAGTAGAGGTTGCCCCCTCTAAAGTATCCTTTTCAAGAAAGCCTGGGTTCTTTCGTGGCGGGGGCTGTCGAACATCTCGCTCGGAGGGCCTTCTTCCACCATCTTGCCCTCGTCCATGAAGATAACCCGGTCGGCCATATCGCGGGCGAAACTCATCTCGTGGGTAACGACCACCATGCTCATGCCCTCCTGGGCAAGCTGCTCCATCACCTTGAGCACTTCGCCCACCAGTTCAGGGTCGAGGGCCGAGGTCGGCTCGTCGAACAGCATGAGCATGGGGTCCATCGCCAGGGCACGCGCTATCGCCACACGCTGTTGCTGGCCGCCCGACAGCCGGCTGGGGTAGCTCTCCTCCTTGCCGGTCAAGCCCACTTTATCCAGCAGTTCGCGGGCTTTGGCTACCGCCTGGCCTTTGGGCACACCCTTGACGCGCACCGGCGCTTCGATGATATTTTCCAGGGCCGTCATGTGAGCGAACAGGTTGAACCGTTGGAATACCATGCCGATGCGTGCGCGCTGGGCCGCGATGTTGCGCTCCGAGTCCTCCACCAGCTTGTCTCCCACCTGCCGGTAGCCGATTAGCTGGTTGCCCACGTAGATGCTGCCCCGGTCTATTTTCTCAAGATGGTTGATGCAGCGCAGAAAGGTGGTCTTGCCCGACCCGCTAGGCCCGATGAGCACCACCGTTTCGCCCTTCCGCACCGTCAGGTCAATGCCGCGCAGCACTTCGGTCCGCCCGAACCTCTTGTAAACGCCCTGCGCCCGCACGATAAGGTTCTCTGTGCTGCTTGCGTCCTTCATTGCCTCGTCCAACGCTCCTTTGCCTGCCTATCTATGGTCGAGGGCGCTGCGTGTGCTGAAGATGTTGCTGCGCAGCCGCCCCCAGAAAGAGTCTTCCGCATCTGCCTTGCGCTCGCCCAGCCTGCTTTCCATCCAGCCCTGGAGCCAGGTCACGACCGTGGTCATCGCCAGATAGTAGGCTGAGGCGATAGTGAACGTTTCCAGGGTGCGGAAGTAGAGGTGATTGAGGTCGCCCGCGTGCTGTAGCAGTTCGCCGATGCCGATAACCGACGCCAACGAGGTGCTTTTGAGCATGTTGTTGAACTCGTTGCCGGTGGGGGGTAAGATCACGTGGGCGGCCTGGGGCAGGATGATGCGGCGCATTGAGAGGCCATAGGTCATGCCGAGCGCTTTGGCCGCTTCCGACTGGCCGGTATCTATGCTCTGGATGCCGGCCCGCACGATTTCGGCCATGTATGCCCCTTCGTTGAGGCTCAACGCCAGTAGCGCCGCCGTCAGCAAGTTGAGGTGGATGCCGATTTGGTATAGGCCGGTGGCGAACACGATAAGTTGCACCAGCAGCGGCGTGCCTCGGAACAACCAGATGTAGAAGCCCGCCGCCCAGTTCAGCAGAGGGTTCTTGCTGAGGCGCATTAGCGCAGCCACAAGCCCCAGCAGCACGCCCACCAACTGGGCGACCACCGACAGAAAGATCGTCACCTTTGCCCCTTCGATCAGCGCGCTGTCGAATAGGTGCTCCGGTATAAAGCTCCAGTCGAACGGCATAGGCGGCTCCGTTGCAGTCAGGTGGAGGAAAGCGGCTTTTCAGCCGCAACCTCCTGCCTCCTGGCTTACTTCACTCCCCACTTGTTCTTGATCGCCTCCAGGGTGCCGTCTTGCTTCATAGCCTCAATCGCAGAGTTGATGGCCTCGTACATCGCTTTGTTGTTCTGGGCGACGGCGATGCCTTCGGGGGCGGAGTCGAAGTTGGGTATCGCCACCTCGAAGGTCGGATTGAGCTTGGCGTAGTAGGCGGCCACCGGCGAGTCGTGGAGGGTGGCATCGGCGCGGCCCACCCTGAGCTGGTCCACAGCGTCGGTGTCGGAGGGATAGGTGAGCACGGTTACTTTGGCTTTACCGGCCTTTTCGAGCTTATCGTTTAGGTCTTTGAGGCTGGTTTCCTCTGTAGTGCCCTGTTGGGCAGCGGCGGTCAGGCCGGAAAGGTCGTCCAGGCTCTTTATTCCTTTGGGGTTGCCCTGGCGCACCAGCACAGCCTGGCCCGCCTCGAAGTAAGGTACGAAATCCACTACCTTCTTACGGTCGTCGGTGACGGTCATAGCCGAGAGCACAGCGTCGAACTGCCCGGCGTTGAGGGCTGGGATAATGTCGTCGAACTTGAAATTGACCACCTTCAGTTGCAGACCCATACGGCTCGCAATCTCCTCGGCGATGTCCATGTCCATCCCCACCGGCTTGCCGTCGGCCCCGACATACTCCTGTGGCGGGTAGCTAACATCGCTGCCCACCGTAAAGGTGCCCGCGCTTACCCGCTTCCCTGGGGCCGGCACCGAGTTGGCGTGCCCGCCCGCCTTCCAATCGGACACCGGGGTAGACCCCGCCGGGACGGTCGCCACTGCCCCTATTTCCGGCGTAGGGGTGGCCGCTCCACACCCTGCTGTAGAGAGGGCCAGGATAACCAGCGCGAGCAGCGCAACGGCCCGCTTGCCCGGAAATGCAGATACTTTCATCGTCAACTTCCTCCTGTAGTAGTTATTGAATACTTCAAGACTCACTGCTCCGGGAGGCCGGCGCTTAGTGATTCGTTAGCACAGATTATAGCACTATTGTCAATTTTTACCTATCGGCAAATGTTCAGACTTGGGGTGCAGGGGGCGCAGCCCTATGACGGGGTGGCAGGGGTGTCCCCTGCCTACTTCCTAATAAAAGCCCCATCCCGCACGCGGGATGGGGCTTGGGGGCGGGTCTCTACATGCCGAGGTCTAATTTCCTCCACCGCAACTCTGAACACTTACCACACACACTTGCTGGTGATTACCCACATCTCAAGCGGTTTAAGCAATGCTAGACTACCTTGCCGGCGAGAACAGAACATACTTGAGTTTGTCATTCCGAACGTAGTGAGGAATCAGTGCGCCTGTATGACAGTCGGTCTATACATGAATC
>JBBSIX010000178.1:0-7078 GCA_038231875.1 Chloroflexia bacterium
AATGTGCGCGCCCGTAGGGGCCCGGCGCGCCGTGCCCCTACTATTTTCAGAGGAGCCTGAATTTCGAAGCAAGAACCGAGGGGTCAGTTTCCCAATGTCATTCCGAACGAAGTGAGGAATGACACACCTCTACTTGGTACGCCATTACCGTGCCGTTACTGACTTTGAATTGACACTGGAGGGCATCCGCAACAAGACGGCACAGCCGCCAACTATGTTATACTCCTATTTTGACCCTTAGATGGAGGAAAGTTTGGACCGCCAGAGGATAATGCAGGCCGTCAGCGAGATACTTGAGGCGATTGGCGAGGACCCCCAGCGCGAGGGGTTGGTGGATACCCCGCGCCGGGTGGCCGATATGTACGAGGAGATATTCGAGGGCCTTACCTTAGACCCCGCCAAATATCTCTCGGTGGGCTTCGAGGAGACGCACAAGGAGATGGTTATCCTGCGCGACATCCCTTTCAGCAGCATGTGCGAGCACCATCTACTCCCCTTCACCGGCAAGGCGCATGTGGGCTATATACCCGCCGGACGCATCGTAGGACTGTCCAAGCTGGCGCGCGTGGTGGAAGGGTTCGCCCGCCGCCCACAACTGCAAGAGCGCCTTACCAGCCAGGTAGCCGACACTATCGTCCAGGAGCTGGAGCCTGCCGGCGTGGGAGTGGTGATCGAGGCGCAGCACTTTTGCACCATCCTGCGTGGGGTGAAGAAGCCGGGCAGCGTGATGGTCACATCGGCTATGCGCGGCCTTTTCAAAACCAACCCGCCCACCAGGGCCGAGTTTTTGCAGTTCCTCAAGGCCGGCAACTTGAATGGATGAAAAGTTTGAGACCTGGCTGGCATCACAGCCTTTGTTCGAGGGTTCGTCGCCCAGCGTGGAGTACCTGTACAGCCGAGACGGAGTGCCTCGCTATCTGCTTGAGTGGGGCAGCCAAAAGGCGGTCTTGAAGCTCTACAAGGACACGGGCGCGCAGCCTTCCAGTGCCTTTGAGCGCGGCGCTGCGGGGTTGGCCCGTGCCGAAGCCGCCGCCCTGCGGGAGTACGCGATCTCGAACCTGGCTCCCGAACTGCTTTTGGAGAGCGACACGCCCACAGGCGGCTCTACAGGCGGCTCTGTGGTAATCTATCGTTGGGTGGAGGGCAAGCCCGCCGATAAGACCCACTTTGGAGCCGAGGATGCCGAGCGCATGTCTGGGGCGCTTTGGGGCGTACACACGTGTCCGGCAAAGCCGAGGATAGTATCGCCCCATCCGCCCAATCTCGAAAGCTGGTGGCTACGCGCCCACGAGCAGTACCGCAACCTCTCGGATAGCGCTTTCGGCAGCCTGCCTCCGGAGTTGGGGGAAGTGTTCAACAAGCTCACGCAGTCGGTGGCGGGGGACGCCAACGCCCATAAGCGTTTCTGGCAGGGGGCGCAGCTTGTGCCGGTACACGGCTCGTCCGCCCTGCACAATGTTATCCTGCAAGGCGATCACCTGACGCTGGTGGATTGGTCGCGCTACGGCCTGGGCGACCCGGCCTTCGAGCTGGCGAGCGCCGTTTGGGACATGGCTCTGGCGGGCCGCGAGGAGATAGTGGAGGAGCTAGGCGGCCCCTATCTAGCGCGAGCCGATGATATTATGTTGGCACGGCGGCTGATGATCTACAGACGCTTGCTTCCCTACAGCCGGCTGCTGGATATGCTCCTCCGCGCATGCGGGGAGGGAGGGCTGAGGCCGCAGGACGCCGAGCACGGGGCTTATTACCTGCAAAGCATTATGCAGGTCTACGGCTGGAACGACGCTGTGGTAAGTCAGGTAGTCCCTCAGATGGAAGAATGGCTCCACGCATGCAAAAAGGGGCAAGAGCCACTGCGGGGCGTGACGCATGAATAACCCGGAGTCTCTACAGCTTGGCCCCTACACCCTGCCTCTGGGTAGGCGAACGCTAGTGATGGGCATCATCAACGCCACGCCCGACTCCTTCTCCGGCGATGGACTAGGCTCCGATGTGGAGGCGGCATGCAGGCAGGCAAAACAGATGCAGTCCCAGGGGGCCGACATCCTGGACATCGGCGGCCAGAGCACCCGCCCCGGCTCCGAGCCGGTCTCGGTCGATGAGGAGATGCGTCGGGTGCTGCCTGTTATAGAGCGGCTTGCCGGGCCGGGCGGCGTATCGCTGCCTTTGTCGGTGGACACCAGCCGTGCGGCGGTGGCGCGGGCGGCGGTGGAACGCGGGGCCGTTATCATCAACGACATCACCGGCCTGCGCGACGAGCCTGAGATAGCCGAAATAGCGTCGAAGGCGGGCGCGGGGCTGGTGTTGATGCACATCCAGGGCACGCCGCGCAGTATGCAGGAGCAGCCCCATTACAGCGATCTGCTGGGCGAAGTAAAAGCCTATTTGCGCGCCGGGGTTGACAAAGCAGTGCAGGCTGGGGTAAACAAAGAAAGAATATGGATAGACCCCGGCATCGGCTTTGGCAAAACGCAGGCTCACAACCTGGAACTGCTGCGCCGCCTGGGGGAGCTACGTGAGATTGGTTGCCCCATCCTTGTGGGCACCTCGCGCAAAGGCTTTATCGGGCGCATTCTGGCCGACCTGTACGGCGAAGCGCCCCCGCCCGACAAGCGCATAGTGGGCACAGGGGCCACCCTCGCCATCAGCATCGCCAACGGAGCCGGCATCGTGCGCGTGCATGACGTGGCCCAGGCCGTAGAGGTGGCGAGGGTAGCAGACGCAGTTGTGCGGAGTTGAACAAACAGGCTGTGGCGAGGGCATACCTGGGGATAGGCACGAACCTGGGCGACCGGCTGCTGAACGTGCGGGGCGCGCTCGCGGAGTTGGCTCGCCTGCCTGGTACGCAGCTTACGGCTATATCCCGGCTGTACGGCAGCGCACCCTGGGGCAAGCCGGACCAGCCCGATTTCTTGAACATGGTAGCCGAGGTGCAAACCGCCCTAGAGCCGTTGCAACTGCTCCACGAGTGCAAGCGCATCGAGCGCATGCAGGGCCGGGTGGCTGGGGAACGCTGGGGGCCGCGCGTGCTGGACATAGACATCTTGCTGTATGACCGGCTGGTTGTGAATACACCCGAACTGGTCGTGCCGCACCCGCGCATGTGGGAGAGGCGGTTCGTGCTTCAACCGCTTGCCGATCTTGCGCCGCAGTTGGCCGGGCCGGGGGGTAAGACGATAGAGGTACTGTTGAATGATAAAGAAATCTCCTCGCAGCAGGTGTGGCTTTGGGGGGAGTTGAAAGAACTGGATGAAAATGAAACAGCTTAGAAACAAACTGGCGCTTGGAGTTGCCTGCCTCTGGTTGGCGTTTGCTCTGCCTGCTGTGCCTCCGGCCCCGGCAACCGCCCAGGAAGGGTGGACGGAGCTAGCGAACTTGCCCAGTGCAGCCTGGAGCATCTCCCCCGACCCCTCAAGCCCAGCTTCTCTGTACGCCCTGAGCAACAGCGGCATCTCGCACACCTCCGACGGTGGCGCAACGTGGGCGGTGTGCGGCCCCCAGGCCACGATGATGCGGCTGGTCGCTCCGGCTCGTGGTCAGGAGGGCGCGCCCCTGCTGTACGCCTCCGGCCCGCTTGGGTTGCGCGTAAGCGGCGACGGCTGCACCACCTGGCGGGACGTGCCCGCACAGGCGATAGCCCCTTCATCCGCCCACGTGCGCCTGCTGGCCCCTTATCCCAACAACACCTCGGTGCTCTACGCCGGCATGGACGGCCTGGGCGGGCTGTATCGCTCGATCGATGCCGGGGCCACATGGCAGGCGGCCTCCAAGGGGCTACCCCCCAACGCCTGGATAACAACCCTCACCGCCGACCCGCTCAAGCCTGAAGCTATTCTTGTTGGGCTGGACTATACAACCAGGAGCCACCCGCCCGCCTCGGTCTACAAGTCGCTGGATGGCGGCCTGACCTGGCGTTCCTCCTCAATGGGGCTGCACATGCTCCCCAACAACGGCGGCTCTGTTGTGGGCCTCGGTTGGAGCGGAGAGATTCTTTTTGCCGCCACCTCAGACAGCGGTCTCTATAAGTCGGGCGACCGAGGGGCGAGTTGGCGCGCAGCCGTTGTGCCACGCAGCGCCCGCCAGGCAACCCCCTCTGCCGGCAGCCCCACACCTCTCCCCCTTGCGATAACCTCTTTTGTTGCCGACCCCGACGGTGCGCTCTTGCTCGGCACGGAGGAAGGCGCGTATAGATCGTCCGACGGCGGGCAGACGTGGCAGGCTTTCGGGCCTGCCGCTACGCAGGGCAAAGCGGCTCTGTTGGCGATGGACCCCGGCAGCGGCAAGGTGGCGATACTCGCCGGAGAAACGGCGTATAGCGCCACCTTGCCGCCCGGCGGTGTGTCGCTTCCCATACAGCCTGTTGCAACGCCAACAGCCTTGCCGCCCACCCCGCCGGTCGTCAACCCACCGACTTACACGCCGACCCCCCCCGCTACGCTCATGCCCGTGCCGCCCACCACTACCCCTGTGCCGACGGCCACACCTACGCCTACGGCGGCGCTGGTGGAAGGCCCCAAACCTACAGACCGAGTGCAGCCTCTAGACCCTGCCGTTTCCAGCTATTTTGAGGCGACCGGGCACAACATCAAGTACGGCTTCCGCGACTTCTGGCAGGCTAACGGCGGCCTCGGTAGGTTCGGCTATCCGTTGACCGAGGAGTTCGTCGAGGGTGGAGTGCCGGTGCAGTACTTCGAGCGCGCCCGCTTCGAGTACCGCGACGGCCATGTCGAACTGGGCAGGATCGGCACCGAATTGGCGCAGGGCCAGGGCGGGCAGGCGTTCCTACCCATCCCATTCTTCGTCAGTGAGGAGAGCAAAATCTACTTCGGCCCGACCAAGCACTCGGTTAGCGGCCCCTTCCTCGACTTTTTCCGGGCCAACGGGCGCATTGACGGCCTGGGCTATCCGATCAGCGAAAGCTATCTGGTGGACAAAGACACCGAGGTGCAGTGGTTCGAGCGCTCCCGTTTCGAGTGGCACCGCGCACTACCCGAAGGCAAGCGCATTACGCTCGCCAACATAGGCACGGAGTTGTTGCAGAGGCGCGGCTGGGTACGATAACGCTTCAATATATGGCATATGGCAACTGTCGACTGCAAAGGAGTTAGCGCTTGATGACCGGCGGCTATTCCGAACGCGAGGCCGGGCCTCCCTTGCCGTTGTCACCCGACGATGACGATAAGGAAGGGACCGGACGTGTTGAGGCGTTCAGCGACGGCGTATTTGCGATTGTAACTACCCTGCTGGTGCTGGACCTGCGGGTTCCGCACGACCCTCAGACGGGCGAAGCCTATGCAACCGCCGGCGAACTCTGGCAGGCTCTGCTCCATAGCTGGCCTTCTTTTCCGGCATATTTGCTGGGCTTCTCGACAGTGGTGATCATGTGGATCAATCACCATATGCTTTTCAACTTCATAAAGCGCACCAGCCACACGTTGCTGCTGCTCAATAGCCTGCTCTTGCTCGCCATCTCGGTTGTGCCTTTCCCGACCGCACTTCTCTCCGAGTATATCGGCAGCGGGCACGAAGACAGCGCCCGCGTGGCCGCGATGGTGTACAGCGGCCTCGGTTTGACTATCGCATTCTTCTACAACCTATTCTGGTGGCATGTGTCAAGCGGCAACCGGCTGATTGACCGCCGTGCCGACCCTGAGGCGGTGCGTACCATCACGCGCTCGTATCTGTTCGGCCCGTTGGTCTACGTGGTGGCCTTTGTGTTGAGCATCTTCACGCCCCTCGGCGGCTTGTTGGCTAACCTGGTGATCGCCGCCTTTTTTGCCTTGCCCAACTCCAGCCTGAGAACCATCCCACTTATCAATCAGCCGGCAGGGGAGAACCCTACCTCACACTAATCAGGCGCATCTCCATCCGACGCTAGGGGCTGTTTACCTCCTGCCGCGTTAGCTCCCATTGACCGCTGTAGATGATCTGCACATTTTGATAGACCTGGCGGAACTGCTCGATTGTGCTTACGTAGCTTGCGTCGGGGACCCACTGTGTGCCCCCGATCTTGTTGGCGGTCATCGCTTCGATCTTGACGGTGGTGGGAGTAACGGGGCCACCGGCGAGGTTTGTCGGGCGGGCGGTGCGGTGGGGTTGGTGCAGAGGGTAGAAGACGACTCCAGGGTCTTGCGAACAGCAGAGGCCGACCTAGAGATTATGACTGACATGGGCCTAGGTGTTCTTCAACGACACCAATTGGGCTGTACCTACTTGGACTGAGGCGTTAGGCAGCACTGCTCTACCGGCAGCACGAAACTGAACTCAAACGGGCCTGTTATCGTGACAACTTTAGGTTCGCCTTCTCTCACCTGCTCATATGCAACGATCTTTCCCACCTCAAAGTGAAGCTCGATTTCTTTAGTGCCTTCAGCGATAGCCGGCGAAGCATATCTGAGAGCTTGGCCGTACTCGCCTCCTTGTGCGTCTGTGTCGAAAGCAGCAGCAACCCCAATGATACTTAGCCTACTTCCATGGGAGTCGGTAAGTGCAGGTAGAATATCCCTTGTAGGATCGGGAGCTTCGTTGAAAACCCCCGATGCTAGAAAGGCGCTGAAGTTGCGCTCTTGTGGTCCACTGATCGTATAGCCTATTACTATCTGTTTCTTATCTGCATATGCTCGTTTTACACTCATCGTGAAACCTTCTATAGTTTGCGACTGGTTGAGCTCTATACCAATTTTCTCGTCAGCCATCTGCCTGGTGCTTTCATCCAAATAGAATGCTTGATCTACGACCGACATTATGGAATAGGTGGCTCCTACCAAGATGAGGATCGCTAGGAGACCCGCCGGCGCTTTTGGCATGCCGGTAAGACAGCGATCTATCCAGTGACTCATGCGTGCGAGAAGAGATGGGCCAGTGGAGGGAGCAACTTGTCTGTTTGCATGTGCTGTAGCGCCTTGCCTTTGAGAGGCTGTGATTTGTTCATCAAGGGCGTTACCAATTGATTCTACTGTGGATTGAGATGGCGCACTCTCAGCGGAGAGTCGATCCAAATCGTTGAGCAGATAGATAAGGTCGGGATCAACAGCAACGAAGTTATCTCCCAACACATCTTTAGGACTTTCGCTTGAAC
>JBBSIX010000179.1:0-7019 GCA_038231875.1 Chloroflexia bacterium
CGCGCCCTCTTTTGTGACGTGGCCCACCAGGAAGATTGGGATGTTGCGGCCCTTCGCGAGGCGCATCAGCCGTGAGGTGCATTCGCGCACCTGGCTCACCGACCCCGCCGCCGAACTCAGTTCGGGCAGGAACATCGTCTGTATCGAGTCGATCACGGCAAGCTCCGGCTGCACGGCGTCTATCTGCATCAGCACCGAGTCGAGGTCGGTCTCCGACAGCAACAAAAGCCGCTCAGGGTTGATGCCCAGGCGCGAGGCCCTAAGCTTTATCTGCTGTGGGCTTTCCTCCCCCGACACGTAGAGGATCGGCTTGTCGCCCCACAGAGCAAGCTCCCCGCTTATCTGAAGTAGTAGCGTAGAGTTGTGGATAATGAGATCGTTGGCGACAAAGTTTTCGCGTCCCGGCACGCTTATGTCGTACACCGGCTCTACGCCTGCCGGTAGAACACTCTCCACGCGGTCCCAGTAGATGTCGCCATAGGCCAACGCCTCAAGCCGTTCATCCTCGACCACCGCAGCAATACGCTGCACGGTAGCTCTACACAATGGCCTATCGTGTCGCCGGTTCTTTACTTTCGTGCCCGCCGCGCTGGTGAGGCCGGCATAGCTCAAGTCACCTTTGGCTTGTTGCAGGCGCAGCCAAAAGGCCTCGCCTGTGGGTATAACATCGCGCCGGGTTGATGGAAGGGTTGGTTCTTCCAACGCAGCGATGCACAGCAGCGCTTCTGCCCTGCCCATAATCCCTATCTCAAGCAAAAAGCGTTTCACCTCAGCCACGCCGAGTAGCACAACCTCGTAGCTGGTGTAGGGCCTGCCGTTCACCCTGCTTTGCTTCGTGCGAAGCTTGGCTACCAACCCAAAGCGGAGAAGTAGATGCTGCACATCTTCAGCAAGGCGCCTGCTGATGGTGCTGTACGAGGCCCCAGGTCGGCCTTGCCCGTTTACGTACACCGAACCGTCGCAGGTGAACAGCGTCTTGAGAAAGAGGCTGACTTGCTCGCGGGGCAGTGTGAAGATGCACTCCGGCACAGCTTTGTCGGCGGCTTTGCTGTAGCGTAATCCCATTTTCTCCAGGAAGCGTGCAACAGGAGTACGCATTTCAGCGATGTGCCTTGCGCCGGGCCGCAGATCCTCCAGAGGAATACCGGCAGCGCCGGCCAATCGTTCCAACTCGCCTTCGCTGGGTACTGCCTCGCCTCGCCGCCACACGTTGAGCATGCCGTAGCTCACGCCTGCCCGGTCGGCCCACTGCTGCCAACTCAAGCCAAGCTGTGCTTTCGCCGACAGCAACGCCTCGGCCACTACTTGCCGCTGCTCGGCACGCTGCTCGTTCTTTGTGCGGAAGCGATACTGCCTGGCCTCTCTGCCTTTCTTCGGATATACAGCCAAGCTCACGCCGAAAGCATGGGCGACGGTCTGTAAATCTTGTTCCACTTCAGGTAAGCAGTTAGTAACCCCGATAGCCGACTGCGCGGAGCCGTCGGACAGTATATACGCCAGCAGCTTGACTTCGGCTTCGGGCATACGCTGTGTGCCAAAGTAGGGTAACGACCTGGGAGCCGCTACTGCGGTCCCTGGTGATAAGTCTCCGGCGGGCCGCCAGCCGTCAACGGTCAGCACCGGGTGGTCGGGTGTGCAGCGTAGCTTGCGCCCCAACTCGGTTGTAAGCTCGACTATCTCTTTGGTGCCTCTCTCGTAAAAGGCCGCTACCCGCGCAGGCGACAGACGCAAGCTCTGTTCGTTAGCCGCCGGCACCTCACCGGTATCGCTGCGCCGCTGGGTGATCGGAAGGTACGCGCCGGTAGTGGGATCGAGCACGCGAGTATCAGCGGTGACACACTTGCCGATCCCCGGGTCTCCCCCTATCAGCACCAGCGAGCCCGGCACAATGCCCCCGCCCAGCACGCGGTTGAACTCCTCGCCGGGAGCCTTGATGCGGGTGAAGTTCTCGTTCTGCACCTGGGTGATAGACGTGGGGCGGCTGCCTGTGCCGTCGGGACGGGAGTAGGAGGGCGCGGCTGCGGAAGACGCGCCTGACACCGTCGTCTCGACAAAGGTATTCCACTCGCCGCAGTCGGGGCAGCGCCCGGTCCATTTAGGTTGTTCGCCGCCGCACTGCTGGCAAACAAACATCGTGCGGCTCTTCGATTTGGGTGGCATAAAGGCTCTTTTCCAGCTTATTTGTTCTTTATTCTTGATTAAAGTATACCACAGCGTAAGCGGTCGGAAGGGGAGTACGATCCGTCTAACGCTGCCCCAAAGCTGGGGCCTTGCAAAGTGTGTAAGTGTTCAGACTTGGGGTGGTGAAATCCAGCTACGTGGCTAGTAGAGGCCCACCCCATGCCTCCCTCCCGCACGCGGGATGGGGCTTTTAGATAAGGCAAGGACAGGGGACACCCCACCCCCCGCTTCGCTCATACCCCGTCATGGGGCTACGCCCCCTGCACCCCTGCTCTTACCTGTACCCCAAATCTGACCATTTACCAAAGTGTAATGCTTTTGAATGAGGACCACTTTCATGTAGAATACCTGCATGGAAATGGAAGCGCAAAACAGGGTTGAAGTCCCAGACGGCCCCTCCAAACGGCTCAACCTTGTGCCCAACTGGGACAACGAACTCGAACTTCATTCCGGCGGCTACAGTCTGGTCGCGGGGGTGGACGAGGCGGGGCGTGGGGCGTGGGCGGGGCCGTTGGTGGCAGGGGCAGTAGTATTCCCTCCGCTCCCTCAGTCGTCAGCCGCCGGCACAGGGCTGCCGCAACTGATCGGCGCCTTCTCCCTCTCCCTCTCCGCTTTGCGCGACAGCAAGGTACTTAGCGCAGCCGTGCGCGAGGAACTGCTGCCGGCTATCGAATCGCTGGCGCTGGCGACCGGGGTGGGGATAGTGTCGCCTGCGGTGGTGGACGCTATCGGACTGGGCGCCGCCAACCGGCTAGCCATGGCGCGGGCCGTCCGCAACACCGGCCTGTGGCCCGACTTCCTCCTGGTTGACGCCTTCCGGCTGCCGGCGCTGCCTATCCCGCAACGTCCGATCATTAGGGGCGATGCAAGCTGCGTCTCTATAGCAGCCGCATCTATTGTCGCCAAAGTAGCCCGCGACCGGATCATGTGCGGCTACGACGCCGCCTTTCCCGGCTACTGCTTTGCCCAACATAAAGGGTACGGAACCCGCCTCCACGCCGACTGTATTTCCCAACTGGGAGTGTCCCCCCTGCACCGCCGCTCCTATGCACCCATCAAGGCCGCGCTCCTGGGCAAGGCTATGCTTGAGCCGCATGTCTGACGAGCAGGGCAAGAGCGGCGGTAGAGTTTCGACGGGCAGGCGGGGCGAAGATGTGGCTGCCCTATTCCTGCGGCGCAGGGGCTGCACCATCCTGGCGCGCAACTGGCAGGCTCACCCCGGCGAGGTAGATATTATCGCCGGCTGCCCGGTAGAGCAGCAAGCCCCAGCCTCGGATGCGCCCGCACAGGTCAGGGTGCTGGCCTTTGTCGAGGTGCGTACCCGGCATGGGCGCACAGGTCTGGCCGAGGAGTCGCTTTCGCCGCGCAAGGTCAACAGCATGGCCTCTGCTGCCTACGCCTACATGGAGGGCCGGGGAATTGACCCGGAGAGTACCCTCTGGCGCATAGACCTGATCGCAATCGCCATGTCGGGCCGCACCATCACCGCCATCAACTGGGTGCAAGGAGCGGTAGAGGAGTAGCGACAAGGCTGCGTAACCCCGCACAGTATAGTCTTAAGGCACATCCAGCGCCCGTTCAGAGTATGTGTCGGGAAGGCATGCCATACAGGGCCACCCCAAGCCCGGATGCTTACTCAAAAGGCCGTGCGCTTGACGCATAACGGCCTTTGCGATAAACTTCACTAGCTATTTGTCCCGCAATAACACGCTGCGGACCGCTTTTCGGCATGGTTTCATGCCCGTACCTTTAGGAGGCATCGTTGGTCCAAACCCTTGAGCGCACACAGACCCAAGAGAGCGCTCCCCATACTGAGAACCTTGTCCAGGGCAAGATTTCCCTGGTGCTGCCCGCGCACAACGAGGAGCCTAACATACGCGCGGTCGTAGAGGAGGCCGGCCGGGTGCTGCCCACCGCCTTCAGCGACTACGAGGTGATTGTCGTGAACGACGGCTCAAAGGACCGCACTCTGGAGATCGCCGAGGCTCTGCACCGGGAAAATCCGCACGTGCTCGTGGTGAACCACCCAGTCAACAGGGGCTACGGCGCTGCCCTCACCAGCGGCTTCAACGCGGCCACAGGCGACTTTATTATGTTCATGGACTCGGACCGGCAGTTCGACATCAACGATGTTCACAATCTGACTCCCTTTGTTGATGACTACGACATCGTGGCCGGCTACCGCATCAAGCGCAACGACCCTGCCCATCGCCTGCTCAACGCACAGATTTTCGGCCTGGCGGTGCGGATGTTGTTCGATATACAGGTGCGCGATATAGACTGCGCTTTTAAGATCATGCACGCCGACGTACTCAAGGGGATCAACCTGGAATCGCCGGGCGCTCTGATCAACACCGAGATACTCGCCAAGGCCGACGTGCAAGGTTGCACCATCACCCAGGTGGGCGTGCATCACTACCCTCGCCTGGAGGGTGAGCAGTCGGGGGCCAGCGTCAAGGTGGTGCTGCGGGCCTTCCGCGAGATACTCCGCCTGTGGTGGCGCATGCAGAGCTACTCGCCGCCCAACGGCAAGGTGGCCGAACCGTTCCCCGCGTGGCGAGGCTACTCCTTGTTCGGCGTTGCGGCGCTGGCCGGCCTACTGGTGTTGCGGGGGCTGGTGAGCCTCTTTAGAAGGTAGGCTGCTGTGCCTGAAAACTCGCCTTCTTTCGGCATGGAGGGAACCGACACCGGCCATGCGCACTCCCACGAACTTTACAGGCGCGCCCTCCAGATATTCCCCAGCGGTGTCACCCACGACAACCGCTATTTCGGCGCTGTGGAGCCTATCTATATAGACCGGGCGCAGGGTTCGCGCAAGTGGGACGTGGATGGCAACGAGTATATTGACTATTGGATGGGACACGGCGCGCTTCTGCTGGGGCACAGCCACCCCGCCATCGTCGAGGCGGTGCAGCGCCAGATGAGCCGAGGAACCCACTACGGCGGCTCGCACCCCCTTGAGGTGGAGTGGGGCGAACTCATACAGGCCATTGTGCCGTCCGCCGAGCGAGTAAAGTTCACAGGCTCAGGCACCGAGGCTGCAATGATGGCCGTGCGGTTGGCCCGCGCCCACACCGGCAGGCCGCTTTTCCTCAAGTTCCAGGGCCACTTTCACGGCTGGTCAGACGCTATGACCGCAGGCTTCCAGGCCCCCTTCAACGTGCCCTCCTCGGTGGGCGTGTCCGAGGCTGTGCTGCAAAGCGTGGTCGTGGCCCCAACCGACCTGGCCGAAGTGGAGCGTATCTTCTCCGAGCAGCCTGAGGCTATTTCCAGCGTCATCCTGGAGCCGACCGGCGCGTCCTACGGCACAATCCCGCTGCCCCAGGGCTTCCTCCAGGGGCTGCGCGAGATAACCCACAGGTACGGCGCGGCGCTCATCTTCGACGAGATCGTCACAGGGTTTCGCTATTCGCCGGGCGGAGTGCAGGCGCAAACGGGGGTCATACCCGACCTGACGACGCTGGCGAAGGTGGTAGCAGGCGGCCTGCCCGGTGGGGCGGTGGTGGGGCGAACAGAGGTCATGTCGGCTTTGGAGTTTCGCCCCGGGGACGACGAGTGGAACCGCTACCGCCGGGTGAACCACCCCGGCACTTTCAACGCCAACCCCCTGAGCGCCTCAGCCGGTATCGCCATGCTCAAGATCGCCCAAACAGGCGAGCCGCAAAAAGAGATAGCCTAGATGGGGCGCAAACTCATCGGCGAGATGAACCAGGCTATCGAGCAACTCGGCATCGAGGGGAGTTGCGTGTACGGGGACGGACCTATCTTCCACGTCCTGCTCGGCAAAGGGGCGTGCGCCAACCAGGACGGCACGTTGGCAAGCGGCAGCGCAGACACCCTGACCCTGCGCCAGGCTAACGCCCCCGATGTGAAAGCCGCTCTCCACCTGGGCATGCTCAAACGCGGCGTAGACCTTATGTCGGGGCACGCAGGCATCCTCTCCACTGCCCACACCGAGGACGACCTTGCCCTGACCGTCGAGGCATTTAGGCAAACATTGAAGGAGATGTTGGAAGCAAGACTGCTGTGAGCGTCCCCTCCACCTCCCATGCCTCCTCTCTCCGTGAGGCCACTGCACTGACTGCACTTGCCCTCGCCTACAGCAACGGCCTGGCGTGGCGGGCGCACAAGCGGGGTCAGGTGCCGGAGGAGGCGTTCAGGGGGGTAAACTTGGTTGTCCTGGGCCTGCTCATGGGGCTTGCCGCGTTCAGGCGGGGCGGGCTGCGCGAGGTGGGCTTCAAGAAGGAAGGTCTGGGCCGCTCTCTGCTGGGTGGGCTTGCGGTGGGCGTGGGGCTGTCCGCCGTACCCCTGTTTCTTATCTACCGGCCCATCCTGCTCGACGCTCCCCTTGAGTACGGCCCCATCAGCAAGATGACGCGGCGAGAGCTTTTGCGCGACCTCATGTGGGGTGTACCTGTGGGCATCGCCCTGTTCGAGGAACTAATCTTCCGGGGCCTGCTCTACTCGGCGTTGGAGCGGGGCCGCTCGCCGCAGTTTGCGGTGGCCGGCAGCGCGGCAGCCTTCGCCGGGTGGCACTTCGCCGTGACCTACACCTCGGCAGCGCAAAGCAATATCGCCGGCGCGGCGCAACTGCCCAGGCCGCTCAAACCGTTCGTGCAGCCTCTCGCCGTGCTGGGCGGGGTGCTCTCGACGGGGCTGGCGGGGGTGGCGTTCGGCCTGTTGAGGAGGCGTACAGGCAACCTGGCAGGCCCCATTCTGGCTCACTATCTGGTGGACAGCCTGCTGATTGTCGCCATCCGGCGGCGTTCCACGCCCGAAAGCCTGTAAACAGCACACAGGCAACGCCCCTGCACCCCCTTTCTGAGAAGTACCTCCCG
>JBBSIX010000180.1:0-6983 GCA_038231875.1 Chloroflexia bacterium
AGGGGCGGTTCGCGAACCGCCCTCTCTGGATGAATGCCCTTGCCCCTACCTGAACGGCGGCGGCATCGGTATCGCCCACATGCCGTCGTTGGTGGCGGCAAGCAGCGTTTCCACCATGCCGGCGGTAGCAGGGTCGTGCGGGGCCAACACCAGGCTGTTGATTACGCGCCCCTCAAGCCCCTTGCCGATGGTAGCCCAGGTCTTGCCGCCGTCGGTCGAGCGGAACACACCCAGGTTGGTCGCCCCGCTATCGCCGCCCGGCTTGGCCTTCGCCGTGTAGATAATCGGCCCAGGCTTGTTGTACGGCTCCGAGTAGGCGGTATCCACAAACAGAGTAGTGAACCAGGAGTAGGCAGTTGGGTCTTCGCCCTGGGCTTCAGGGGTCTTTAGCTGTTGCCAAGTGTCGCTGTCGAGCGGCAAAAACCACACGCCATTGTAGCTGGTCATATACAAGCCGCCGTCCTGCGGCCTGCCTACCGAGCCGGTTTCGTAAAAGAGATTGCTGGTGGCCTGAAGATTACCGTCGGGCGCGTTCTTGGGCGTGACATTGACGGCAGTACTGCCGCCGTCGGTGCTGCGCCAAATCTGACCGCTGCCTCCTTCGCTCAAGAAGGCCGCAAACACCGTCTGCCCATCGGGGCCTGCCGTAATCGCACTGGGGTCGAAGTTCTCCACCTTGAGGCTGGGCACAGGGTTCCACGTAGCCCCGGCATCTGTGGTTTTCATCACGCCTGAGCACGTAGAGGCGTATGCCGTCGTGTCGTTGGCGGCTGCTATATCCACTGCGTTGAGATTGGGCATCTCCTGCCAGGTCTTGCCGCCATCCGTGGAGCGAGAGCTTAACAAGGGCAAACCACTCGCGCAGCCGGTGCCGCTGGTGACGTACATTGCATTGGCGCTGCCGATGCTTACGCCGGCGTTCTGCCCCACCAGTTTCACGGTTGCGGGCTGCCACTGCGTATAGTCATAGCTGCTGCTCCACACGCCCTTCGGCCCGGCTGCCATCACCAGGTTAGCGCCGCCAGGCAGCAAGGCCATGCCGGTCACGTTTGTGCCGGTAAGCCCCACCCGCGACCACGTATAGTCGAGGGCCGCCTGCGTAGGCACAACAGTAGCTGTGGGCTGCACCGAGGGTGTAGGGCTAGCCTCCGGGGTGCTTGTATCGGTCGGCGGGGCGGTGGCTGTAGGCGGTTCTGTAGGCGCAACCGTACTGGTCGGCAAGGCCGTACTGGTCGGCAAGGCCGTACTGGTCGGCAAGGCCGGCGTGGGCGAGGCTACGCCGGTCTCCACCGTAGCCGGCGCTGTAAGAGTGGGCGTAGCAACCGGATTGCGGGGGGCAGGCCCACAGGCTGATGCCGCCAGAAGTACGCCGGCGAGCAGCGCAGTGGTAGATTTGCGGAACAGTAGAGGCCGGGAAATGCGTTCGGACATAGATGCAACTTCTCCTTAAAGCTTTTAGCCAGTCTACACTATAACGATGATGGAACCCCAGGAGTTGCACAGTCCAACACGCAGTCTGGCCCTGCTCTACTTCTTCTTGCGCTTTTTGGCGGGCTGAGAACTACTGGAAGGGAGAGGGGTGGAACGGCCCGCTCTGGAGGTTCCGGCTCTGGGGGCCTTAGCCGTAGTGCCTGCTGTATACTGGCGTGCGCGCAGGCTCTTTTCATGGCGAACTACTTCCTGTGGGTAGACGGTGCGTAGCCAATAGTAGAAGTAGGCGGCAACCCCGACACCCACCAACGCCCACAGGTAGAGCCAGATACGCAGGTTGAAGAAGTCGAGGGGCAGCACCCTGAACAGCAGGAAAAGCAGCGTCAGCAAAGAAATCCACAGCCCGACGGGCGCCCAGCGAGTAGCAGCACGATAGCGCACCGGGTGTTCGCGCTTCCATCCAGGCCGCTTGAGCAGGTAGAAGTAGGCGCTGATGCCGAAAAGGAACACCATGAGGGCCATGTAAGCCCAGGAGAAAGGCCCCAGCGTAGGCGCAGGCGCGCTTGTGAGGAAGGCCCAGTCAAAAGGGTTCACCTTGAGGTTGCCCCCGCCGCCGCCCTGTCCCACCGGCAGCGCAGCTGGCGGGGTGGCTGTGGAGGTGAGGGAGCCGGTGGCGGTAAGGCCGGTCGTCGCGGTTACAGCAACGGCTGAGGTGGCTGTGGCGGTTATCGCGCCTGTCTGTGTGACGGCAGTTTGGGTAGTGAGGGTAGAGGTCGTAGTAGCCTGGGCGGCGATGGAGAAAAGGGTTGCCTGGCCGGCGGTTCGTTGTGCGCCTGCGGCGTGGGCCGGCAGAGCGCCCGCCGCGAGGGTGGTGAGAGCCAGGGCGAGCAATAGCCCAGGCAGTAACGCTAATCGCATGTGGTTTTAGTGCCTCCTGTATCTATGTGGGTACATTTTGCACCCTTTTTCTGTCAAGTTTCCCGAAGAGTACCGTTGCTATTTCCTTCCTAACGAAAGGCCATAGACGATGGCTACTGCCACAGACGCTACTAAAGCAATCTCCTTGACGGCCAGCGAAAGGGGTATAAGACCGATGAGCATAGCAACCATTATGAGTTTGCTCTTATTTTGCTGTTTGTGCCCGACATCCTCTATCAGTTCGAGTCTAGAGAAGGAAACACCTCCTCCGACTGAAAGCTGCTGTTGCAAGAGAACGGAAAACTCTCTTAGGTAGTAGTCGCAAATATATCGCGTATCAACAAAGTATACAGGAGAAGCCTCTACAATCATAAGAACTCGGGCGGCATCAACTGCTTGAGACTCAATCAGAACAGTAATTCGAGGCTTTACTATCTTGAGCGGATAATTGATGCATCCCGACAACTCTACTGTATCACCTCGGCTTGTCCGAGCAGCCTCCTTGATAGTAGAGCTTTGGTCAAAGATCGAAGTTGCAGCAGCAACAACTAGAGAAACGTTGCCTCTAACGGTTTGATAGCCACTGCTCTTCATCACAAATCACCTCAGGCAGTCTAAATGGCTGCGGAACATGTACACTTAGCTTCCGGTCATGTTGTAGTATAGCAAGTGGGCCGGCAAAGGGCCAACCGCCGAACAACTCACCCACAGCCGCGCTTACTGTTCCTCGCCGGCCTTCTTGTGCAGTTCATACAGCACGCCCAACGCTTCCAGGGGCGACATCTCGTCGGGGCGCATGCTTTGTAGGGCCTCTCGCAAGGGGTCGGGGGTAGAGGCTTCCTGGGGCGCGGCAGATGGGTTGAACGACATTTGCAGCTGCCCGCCGTCTGCCGCTTGGCTCATGGCTTTGCGGCGCGTTTCTTTGGAGCCGCCAGCCTCCAACTCCAACAGGATGCTCTCGGCTCGCCGCAGGATGCTCCCCGGCAGACCGGCCAGGCGTGCCACATGGATACCGTAGGAGCGATCCGCCCCGCCCGGCACGATCTTGTGCAGGAACACCACGCCGTCGCCCTCCTCAGCTACGGCCACGTTGTAGTTGCGTACCCTGGGCAGCGTTTTTTCAAGCTCGGTCAATTCATGGTAGTGAGTGGCAAACAGGGTTTTCGCAGCTATTCGGGGCGAGTTGTGTATATACTCCACCACCGCCCGCGCTATCGCCAGGCCATCATAGGTGGACGTGCCTCGACCGATCTCGTCCAGGATAACCAGCGAGCGAGGGGTGGCATGGTTGAGGATATTGGCTGTTTCTTCCATCTCCACCATAAAAGTGGAGCGCCCGGTGGCGATGTCGTCCTGCGCGCCCACGCGAGTGAAGATGCGATCCACCAGGCCGATGCGCGCCTTCTCTGCGGGCACGAACGAGCCGGTTTGCGCCATGAGCACGATGATGGCTACCTGCTTGATATAAACGCTTTTGCCGGCCATGTTCGGCCCCGTAAGCAACACGATCTGCGCCTCGGCGCTGCTCAGGTGGGTATCATTGGGCACAAAGAGGCTGCTGTGCAAGGCGCGCTCTACTACGGGGTGGCGGCCCTCCTCAATCTCGAGGAACGTACCCTCGTCCAACTCTGGGCGCACATAGCCGTACCGCACCGCCACCTCTGCCAGCGAAGCGAACAGGTCGAGCAAGGCGAGCGCCTCGGCCACCTGCATGAGCCGGGGCGCGGAGGCGGCGACTTGTGCGAGCGCTTCCCCGAACGCCGCCCGCTCCAACTCGACCAGCCGCTCCTGGGCATTGAGTATCTGGTTCTCGTACTCTTTCAGTTCGGGCGTTAGGTAGCGTTCCGCGTTCACCAGCGTTTGCTTGCGGATGTAATCGGCAGGCACGGACTCTTTGTTGGCGTTGGACACCTCGATGTAGTAGCCAAAGACTTTGTTGTAGCCCACTTTGAGGCCGCGTATGCCGGTGCGCTCGCGCTCCTGCGTCTCAAGGCCCGCTATCCAGCCCTTCGCGTCCTTCGACATGGCACGTATTTTGTCCAGTTCTGCGCTGAAGCCGGCGCGGATAGCCTCGCCCGTGCCCAGCACGGCGGGGGGGTCGTCCGCGATGGCCCTGTCTATCAGCAGGCACAACTCTTCGCAAGGTTGGAGGCGGTTCAGGATGTGAGATACTACTTTGGCCGCACCGCCCGTGAACATGGAGAGGGCGGCGTGAATATCGGGCAGCCGTTCGAGGGTGGTTTTGATGGCGATCAGGTCGCGCGGCCCTGCTGTGCCCTGCACTGCCCGCGTGCAGAGCCGCTCAAGGTCGGGGATGTTGTTCAGCAGGCTGCGCGCCTCGGCCCGTATCGTGCCGCTATCCACAAAGGCCTCTACAGCATCCAGCCGCGCCTGCAATCTCGACAGGTCGAGCAAAGGCTGGTTGAGCCACCTCGCCAGGAGGCGCGCGCCCATCGGAGTGCGCGTTTCGTCCAGCACGCCAAGCAGCGAGTTGCGCCGCCCGCCGGGGCTGCCGGTTAGCTCCAGGTTGCGGCGAGTATGAGGGTCGAGCGTCATGTACTGCTCGGTGGAGTAGGTCGTCAGGCGTGTGAGTTGTTGGAGGGCCGGGCGGTTGGTTTGGCCTATGTAGTCCAGCAAAGCGCCCGCCGCCCGCGTCGCCAGAGGCAACCCGGCGCAGCCGAACGGCTCAAGCGACGAAGCCCCGAAGTGTCGCAAAAGGCGCTGCCTGGCAGGGTCAAGTGCCCAGGTGTGCGCCTCCGTTTCGGTGCGATGGGGCTGCGAAACCGCGCGTTCGGCGGCCAGGCCGTTGCCGCCCAATCTTCCCTCATCGCGCCGGCCCTCTCCCGCCTCACCCTTGCCGTTGTGTTCCCTCTGCGACCACTCTCGGTACTGTGGGTAGCCCTGCGCTGAGTGCATGCCCTCGTCGGGCACGAGCATCTCTGCGGGCTTGAGGCGGTCTATCTCCTGCTGAACGGCGGCTTGCAGTTCGTCTGGGGGCTTGCGTATCTCGGTGGCTGCAAACTCGCCTGTGGTGATGTCGGCATAGGCGATACCGGCTCCCTCCCTTTCGGTGAGCACGGCAGCGATGTAGTTGTTGCGCCGCTCGTCGAGCATACCGGGTTCGGTGACTGTGCCCGGCGTGACCACGCGCACTACATCGCGCTCCACCAGGTCGCGCCCTTTGCCCACTTTGTAGCCGGGCGTGGCTGCCTCCGACCAGTTGGCGGTAACGCTCGACTCGCGCTTGCCCAGGCGGATACGTCGGGCAGCGGTCTCCTCGTCAACGACGGGGGCGGTTAGTTGCTCGGCCACCGCCACTTTGTAGCCCGCCTGCACCAGCTTGGCAATATAGCCTTCGGCTGAATGATAAGGCACGCCTGCCATCGGTATGCGCTTCTCTTTGGAGGTAGGGCGCGAAGTGAGCACCACATCGCACACCTGAGATACAACGGCGGCATCGTTGTCGAACGTCTCATAGAAGTCGCCCAGGCGGAAAAACACGATGGTGTCTGGGTACTGCCGCTTGATATTGAGGTATTGCTGCCGGAGAGGGGTCTCTGCCAACGGTGAATCCTTTCCATGAACAACGAGCACTTAAAGGTGGGAGGCTGCCGGTTGCCCCTGCTAGTCCTCCCTTACAGCTTTCCGTCCAGCCGCAAAGGGCACCAGAGCAGGCACGCGCCGCTTGTAGACCGCATACTCTTCCCCAAACGCCTCTAATAGCGCCCTTTCTTCCACCCTTATCCTGTACAAAATGCCCAGGAGGGGCGCCGCAGTCATAGCCGCCAGGGAGAGCCAACTGCCCAGCGCCGGCCCCAGCCCCGCAAAGAACAGCAGCAGGCCGCTATAGGAGGGGTGGCGCACAAAGCGGTAGGGGCCGGAAGTTACCAGGCGGTGGCCGGGTAGTATCTGCACAAAGCGAGTGAACATCGTCCCAAGCCACAGGATGGAAAATACCCGCAGCGCCAATCCCATCGCCATAACACCCAGTCCAAGCCACCTTGCCCCATTTCCCAGAGGCAGCCACCCCAACCCGCCGAGAAGAACCGCCAGGCCGAGGCCGAGGAAGGCCGACAGTACTACAGCCAGAGCCGACCCCCGGTCGCTCTCCACCGAGAGCAGATGCAGCCCAAGCCGCCCCACAAAAAGCTCCACCAGCACCCAGGCCAACATGAGCGCCATAAAAAGCATCGCCCACTCCCGCGACGGCACATCGCGCAGGCTTCCAAGCAGCCTTTCCTCTGTATAGAGCGGTTCCATCATGGCTCAGGGCAGGATGATTATAACACAATCTCTCCTGCCTCTCAGCCGGCGCGCTTTCGGGCTTCCGGTGTGTCCAGACTTGGGGTGGAGAACTCGTAAGATGAACTGTAGAGGCAGATTCCCTTGCCGGTGAGAACATACTACACCTTATCATTCTGAGCGCAGCGAAGAATCAGCCGGTGGAGCATGGTAGTTAGGGGCAGAGTACCTTCCTTGCAGTACAAGGTACGGCACTTTTCAGCCCTACTGTCATACTAGCGCATTGATTCTTCACTTCTTGGCTGTGCCAATTCAGGCTCCTCTGAAAATAGAGATTACGAAGGGTAGGGGCACGGCGCGCCGTGCCCCTACGGACGCGCACATTTTCATCG
>JBBSIX010000181.1:0-6966 GCA_038231875.1 Chloroflexia bacterium
GCTGTTATTCCCCACAACAGGGCAGGTTGTCTACGTGTTACTCACCCGTTCGCCACTATCCCCCGTAAGGGACCGTTCGACTTGCATGTATTAAGCACGCCGCCAGCGTTTGTCCTGAGCCAGGATCAAACTCTCCAAACAAGACTTTTCAGAATCCCTTCGGATTCCATCAAGCGCTTTATTGGATCGAAACTGACAAGTTTTCTTTTATTTGCTCATCACTCTTCAGTTGTTAAGGTGCCTATCAAACAAAGGACCGGTGGGAACCACCGGCGAGTACACACTTTTCCTGTAAGCTTATGCTTGCTTGTCTGGTGTTTCTCGCTCACCCCTTTTGTCGTGTTTGCCGGTCGCTTATCGCCCCGACAAGGATTATTATACGGCATGTGCATACCGTTGTCAAGCAGATTCGGGGCCGATTCTTGACGAATTTTGACCCTGTTTTCCCTCACGAGATAGGCGCGTAAGGACGGCCTAAGCTGTCCCCCGCTACTTGGCCGCCCCGAGGAAATCACCCGCCGAGATAGTAATGCCAGGCAGCGCACCTGGGGTGATGAAGCCTCCCCGCCCCACTCGCGAGATGCTTTTGTACTTGCCTCCCACCGGATCGGAGTAAACCTCGACCACGCCCTTCGGAATATTGACCAGCCACACTTCGGGTACGCCCGCACGCGCATAGCGAGGGATTTTCTCCAGACGGTCCGTCCTGACCGTCGCATCCGCCACTTCAATGAAGAGCAGTATGTCTTCCGCGCCGGGGTGCTGCCGGCGTGCCGAGTAATCACCCGGCTTCAGCACAGCTAGGTCGGGCTGAGGCTCGTTTATATCGTCAATGTAAGCAGGGTTCTGCACCCATACCATCCCTATACCCGCCAAACGAGGCGCAAGAAGCATTGTGAGCAAACCCACGCAAGCGGCAGGGGGCACGTTAATTGGACTCATCCGTCTAATCTCCCCATCAACAAGCTCTATTCGGTCGTCCTCGTGGAGGATGCCTGCGTTGCCCATCCTGTGGTACTCGTCTACTGTGAAACGCCGGCGCGTGTGCTCTATTGCCATAGTCTGTCCTCTGCTGAACCCGATAATCTAACAGTTGGTCCCGACAGTCCGCCGGGTCTGTGCCGCCGTTTGGGGCCGGCGCTTCGAGGCTCAAAATTATTCGCCTCTATGTATGCAACAACCTTCCCTCGCTCACATCTCCTGTAGCGTTCCGTCGTTATTGGGCCAAACAGCCCCATACCACACGTGCCGTTCCGCACCTATTGGGCGGTGCGTTCGCAACCTATTGGGGCAATTCCGCACACCTGTCTACCCTGTTCTACAAATATCGTATACTCATTGATAGATGCAGTTCGCCTATCATTAAGTCGGCAGAGTTCGGGAACAGACGCAGGTCTGACGGTGCTAATCCGCCGGTAAGGAGGGAGCAAGATGGCATACTCAGCTAAACCACGGACCGAGGAGGCCCGGGGCGACCCCCGCACAAACGAGCAGCTAGTCGCGGCAGCGCTCGCCTACGACAGCGAAGCGCACAATGATGACCCATACTCGTTCAATGAGGCGCTTGCCACGCTGAACTTTCGAGCCACCCGCTCGGTATTTGAGGACGCTGTCTTGCTCTTGGAGAGCGACGACCCACCGCGCCGAGCGCTCGGCGCGGACATACTCGGACAGCTTGGCATTCCAGAACGCGCCTTTCCGAAGGAATCGCTCGCGGTTCTGCTCCCCATGCTGGAAACGGAGCATGACGTCGGCGTGCTGCAATCCATCACCGGTAGTCTGGGCCACATTCACGACCCCGATGCTATACCTCACATCGTAAGGCTTAAGAACCACCCCTCCGAAGACGTGCGGTACGGGGTCGTGTTAGGGCTGCTGGGCTACAGGGCACCTGAGGCTATCAATACATTGATCGAGCTTAGCGAGGACAATGACAGCGATGTACGAGACTGGGCGACCTTTGGACTGGGCTCTCTGCTCGGGGACGACGAGACTGGGGAGCAGTTGGATACGCCGGAGATCCGCATAGCGCTGCTGGCCAGGGTTGACGACGCTGACCGAGACACGCGCGCCGAGGCCCTTATGGGCCTGGCGTACCGGCGGGACGAGGGGGTGGTTGAGCATCTAGTCAAGGAACTGCTGTCGGACGATGTTGGTGATGAGTCGGTAGAGGCCGCCGAGGAGTTGGGCAACCCGCGCCTGTGCCCAGCTCTGCTGAAGCTCTGGGCCGAGCGTGATCTGAACCGGGAGGCATTTAGCGAGCGAGTGCGCAGGGCACTTGCAAGTTGCGCGTGCGAAATACCCGAGTGCTAGCAGTGCAGCATCAACCTGGAAACGGTCGATGGGCTGGCTACTCGAGTAGCCAACCCATTCGTTTTCCCTTCGCTATTCTGTTGCTCCCTCACCGTGCAGGGTTGCCCCAATAGGTTGCGACCGGGTGACCCAATAACTATGGAACGCGGCCCAATAGGTGTGAAACGCTACAGGTTTATCCCAATAACTTCGGGAAAGGCGGCCCAATAACCAACGAACCCGGCCCAATAACTCTTGAACGCTACATCTCCCGCCTACCCTCAAGCGTCCTACTGAGCGTCACCTCGTCGGCGTACATGGGCGGTCCCATGACTGTGCAGAGCGCTTACGCTTAAGCCGTTTCCAGCGCTTCCTCGACGGCTTCGGGGCGATTTTCTATCACTTTGAGCAAAATGCGAGCGCTACGCTCCGGCACCCTCCTGTGTTGCTCCCAATCCTGCACGGCACGCACACTAAAACCGTAGCGGTCGGCGAAGTCACGTTGCGAAAGTCCGAGATTGTGGCGAATGGCCGCAACGTCAACCGACCTGGGCGCGATATTGCCGGCACGCTCACTGAGCTTTCGCGCTCCTCGAGTATACTCAACCACTTCCTTCATCGCCTCAATAAGCTCCTGCCCTAGAGTTTGCTCAGACATTCTTCGGCTCCACTTCTTGCTTCTTTAGTAGTTCTACCAGTGCCTTGATCTGCTTCTTCTCGCCGGCGCTCAAGTCTTCCCGCTCACTCTTGGCATACGCCGTGAGCATGAAGACTGTGCTTTCCACTTGCCAATAATAGAAGATAACCCTCGCACCACCCCGCTTGCCCCCACTACCTCGAGCAGCACGAGCTTTACGGATGCCTCCTGTGTCTGGGATCACCGGGTACATCTTTGGGTTGCCGGAGATAGCATCTTCGATGACTATCCGCTCTGAAGAGGTCAGAACTGCACTGATCTTACGCTCGTAAAGCGTGGTGTAGACGATCTTCACGACTGGTATTGTACCGCGCTGCCGTATAGATCGCAAGGGCATTGCGGGATTTGCCGGCTATCCACTGAACAGTAACCCTTACAGAATCTACATCTCCCGCCTACCCTCAAGCGCCCTACTGAGCGTCACCTCGTCGGCATACTCCAGGTCGCTGCCCATCGGCAGGCCCCGCGCCAGGCGGGTGGTGCGGACGCCCTGAGTGGCGAGCAGGCGGTTGATGTACATGGCGGTGGCATCGCCCTCGGTGGTGGCGTTGGTAGCCAGTATCACCTCTTCCACTTCGGGGTGGGCCGTCCTCTTGAGCAATTCGTCTATCTTAAGCTGCTGCGGGCTTATTCCTTCCATATAGTTGATCGCCCCGTGCAGCACGTGGTACAGGCCCTTGAAGTCGTTGGTGCGCTCCAACGCGATCACATCAAGAGGCTCCTCCACCACACAGACCTTGCTCCTGTCGCGGGAGTGGTCTTCGCAGATGGCGCAGGGGTCTTGTTCGGTTATATTGAAGCAGACGGAGCAGAAAACTATGCGCTCCTTCATCTCAAGGATAGCCTCGGCCAACGCCTGGGCCTGCTCCTTGGGGCTTTTCAGCATGTAAAAGGCCAGCCGGGCCGCGCTCTTGGGGCCGATGCCGGGCAGTTTGTTCAGTTCCTCTATCAACCGAGCCACCGGCTCTACCGTCATCTGGATGCTCACACTCTCTCCTCAAGCTCTAGGCTACAGGTAAAACAACCTGATGCACCCGCCAAAAACGGGCGCACCTCTCCTTACTAATTATACCACTTTTGGGGCATTAGAAGCTTGGGTGTCGCTCAGGCTACTGGGGGAAAAGGCCGCTCAGGGGCGAGTAGACATAGAGCAGCGTGGCGCTGGTGATGCCCCAAAGCACCACGCAAACCAGCAGAGGGCGGTCGCGTATCAGCACTTCTTCGGGGCTGCTACCTTCGTTCTTCTGATAGACGAGATAGAGATAGCGAAAGATGCCGTACAGCACGAACGGCACGGTCAGCATCATCAGATGGTTCTCTTGCAACGGCCTGGGGAGATTGGTGGCGGTGACTGTATACAGGCTGTACGACATCAGGGTGCTGGCGGTGATGACCGCCAGCATCTCCTCAACCAGGGCCGGCGAGTACTCGTCCAGCACCTTGCGGTGGCTCTTAGCGTCCACGCCCAGCAGTTGCACCTCGTGCTTGCGCTTGTTGAGGGCCAGAAATAGTGCGCCCAAAGAAGTGACCATGTAGAGCCACTGCGAGATGTCCACGCCGATAGCCAGCGCCCCGGCCACCGCTCGCAGCGTGAAGCCCGCCGCTATGAGGAACACGTCCAGGATAACCACATGCTTGAGGCCGAACGAGTAGGCAAAGTCCTTAGCCATGTAGATAGCGCCCACCAGTGCGAACCAGGGGCTGAGGAACCAGGAGAGCACAAAAGTGACGGGCAGGATAACCGCCACCGCAGCGATAGCCACTTGCGGCTTGAGCGCGCCGGAAGCGATGGGCCGGTTGCGAGTGCGCGGGTTGAGGCGGTCTTTGTCGCGGTCGCGCACGTCGTTGATAAGGTAGACTGAGCTGGAGAAAAGGCAGAAAAGGGTGAAGCCTTCGAGGGCCTTTACCACCGAGGTAGGGTCGGTGAACTTGAGGCCGAAAAGTAAGCCCGCGAACAGCAGTATGTTCTTGGACCACTGCTTAGGGCGCATCGCCTTGAGCAGCAACACCGGCAAGGGCGCTGTTTTGGTCTTGTCGGGCTGGGCCGGTGGCACGATGTTGTCTTTAGATGCGGGTGGTACGGTTGTCTGCATGGACCTCGTTACTTGCTGAAAAGCGGACGGCTCTCCGAGCGGCCCTCTGTATCAGCATGATATAGGAAAGAAGGAGAGCCGTCAACTGTAGGCCTGCACGCACGAGCGTTCAGACGGGCTGCCGCCAACCCTCCTCGGCGAGATCGGGCTGTGTAATAGTTCCGTAATGAAGGCTTGGCGGCTATAGCAAACCAGTGTACAGTAGGGCTATAAGAATGGGCATCAGGACTGGATGCTCCGTGAATATCGGCAGGCACATAGGATGCGGCAACTCTGTGCGCCGGCCACAGCAGGAGAGTACCAAATGATAAAGCAGAGCACAGTGCTGCGCCTTCTATTTATGCTGGGGTTGGCCCTGCTTCCGGCCGGCTGCGGACAGGAGCCGGCGTCCACCGCCCCTGGAAGCGGGCCGGTCACAGTGCAGGAGGCCGCAACAGTTGCAGCGCCCACCATCGCAGCCGCACCCACAACAGCGCCTGCTGCCACGGCTTTACCCACACAGGCTCCTGCCCAGGAACAAGCGCCGACCTCGGAAGCGGCTGCTCCACCTGCGGTGATGCCTCTCGAACCCACCGCGACCGCCTTGCAGACGGCAGGCAACAAGCCCTCGCTCATCTTCTTCACGGCCCCCGGCTGACCGTACTGCGCGCAGTTGCGCCCCGTAGTTGACGGGTTGAAGGGCGAGTATGCCGACAAGGTGGAGTTCAGGGAAGTAGATTTTTACGAAAACCGCGACATGGCTCGCAAGTACAACGCCCCGGGCCACCCTACGCTGGTGATAACAAAGCCGGACGGCACGGCGGTTTCCGTGCTTCCGGGCGTCCCCAGCCGCGAGACTATAGTAGAGGCCCTCAAGAAGGTCACTCAGTAGAGAGCTACACAAACACGGGATAGCTGGGATGGGAGCTTTTGAAGGCTCCCATTCTCGTGAGTGAAAATTGTGAGGTCGTTATTACTCTACCGTCACTTGTTTTCAGTAAAGCCGAATGTGAAGGTCTGCCCACTTTGGGAACCCGCCTCAACAAGCTCAGGTGAAGTGAGCCTATAGCCTTCGGGCGGGGCAGCGAAGACCAAGAACTCGGGGACTCGGTTGCAGGCAACGAAGAAAGACAAATAGGCAGTGCCGGTGCCGTCGCTTACCCAGTGGCCTCCGTAACCACTTTTGCCGCTTGCGTCCGTTACAAAGAACCTGGCGCCGGACAACGGCGGCTCGTTGCCATCCCACTTGCCGTTTGCGTTTTCGTCTACAAACGCTTGTGTCTTGCTGTGCCAACCACAATCGGAAGAACAGCCACCTAATAAGGCCGACACAGCAAGAAGGGCAAACAGCGCGGCTAACCACCGGCATGCTTTACCGGAATCAACTCTCAAGTCGAAAGGACTGATCAAGAGATAAGGCTCCGCGTTCTGGAGATAACATCTTAGCGCTTATCACCGAGGGTGCCGGAGGCGGGACTCGAACCCGCATGGGGTTGCCCCCGAGGGATTTTAAGTCCCTTGCGTCTGCCATTTCGCCACTCCGGCCCGGCTCCAGGTATGAAAAGGGGAAGCCTTTCAGCTTCCCCAGAGGAGCGGGTGACGGGATTCGAACCCGTGACCTCGTCCTTGGCAAGGACGCGCTATACCACTAAGCCACACCCGCATACGTCGTGTTTACATGGGGGAGTATAGCAAAAAGGGCTGCATGTGTCAAGTAAAATCGGCCGTTTTTTTCGTGCCGTAGGAGGCTATTCTACCGTCACCTCCGCCCCCTGACCGCAGTGCAGCGCGGCTTGGCTGCCAACACCGCTACCGACGAGCCGAAGGGCAGTCTGCCTCGCTTCAGCAACCTGCGCTCCAGAGCCATCAGCATGGTGAGTAGGGTGTTGAAGGGGGGCGGGGGTA
>JBBSIX010000182.1:0-6961 GCA_038231875.1 Chloroflexia bacterium
CCCCCCCAACACAAATCCCCCCCCCCGCAGACCCCGCGGGGGGTCTGGGGGTTGGGGGTGTCGGGGCGCCCTGACCCGGTATCAAAGTGTGGATTCCTCCACCCCAAGTCTGACCACTATTCCTCCTCCCTCTGTAACTTTGACACGAACCGCCTGCTCTGGTATAATCAGGCGGTTATAGGGCGCTACATGCCCTCTTTTATTTTTGTGCTATAAGGAGTGGTTTCCCGGTGACAATACAAACCTCCCTGGACGTTGTGCAGATGGTGTTGGCGATTGTGCTGACGTTGGCTATCATGGTACAAGCCAAAGGCTCCAGCTTTTCAGGTATCTTCGGCGGCGACTCCAGTTCGGTGTACCGCACGCGCCGAGGCTTTGAAAAGCGCCTCTTCCAGATGACTATCGTGCTGTCTGTGATCTTCTTTGTGGTCGCCCTTATCAACAGCGTGGTTACTCAGTAAGCACGGAACTCGCACAGGCAAAGCCGTCTCGCAACGTTCCGCACCCCACGCCTAGTTCCTCCATTCCCATGCATTTCTCTTTCAGACCCCAGGCTTTCGTGGCGGGCGCTGGTCTGGTTCTCCTGCCGGTTATCCTCTTCTTTGCCTATGGGACAGGCAACAGTGGGGCGCTCCCCCGCACACAGAGCACCTACGTTGAAGCGATGGTGGGCGCGCCCCACTTCGTCAATCCGCTACTCGCCTCCTCCGACACCGATACCGACCTGGCCCACCTCGTTTATAGCGGCCTTACGCGCATGGGCGGCGGGGGCAACGTTATGCCCGATCTTGCCGACCGTTGGGACACACGCCCTGACGCTCGCGTCTTCACCTTTACCCTGAAGCCTGACCTGCGCTGGCACGATGGCGAGCCGCTGACGTCCGACGACGTGCTGTTCACCCTCGACTTGCTGCGCGCCCCTGACTTTCCGGGCGACCCTGCCCTGGCCGCTCCCTGGCGCGATGTTCAGGTGGGCGCACCCAACCCGCATACGGTTGTCTTTACCCTGCCCGCTCCCAACGCTTCTTTTGTGCAGTTCACCACGTTGGGCCTCCTGCCTCGGCATGCCTGGGGCAATATAAAGGCCGCCGACCTTCCCACTGCCGGCCTGAACCAGACTCCCATCGGCTCCGGCCCCTGGCGCTACAAGCGCAGCCCGGTGTCGAGCGCCTCTCTGTCGGGAGCAAACGATGCAGGCGAGGCGACCCCCGTCCCCGCCGCTGGTGGAGAAGGGGTTTTGCTGGAGCCGAACCCTTACTTACCGTACCCCGGCCTCTCCCTCTCCCAACTCTGGTTCCGCCCTTACCCGACGTTCGGTGCGGCGTTGACAGGCTTCCAGATGGGCGAAGTACACGGCCTGGGGCACATTCCACCCGAACAGGTTGAGGAGGTCTTGGCCTTGCCCGGCGTGACTGGACACGAGCAAAACCTGGCCCGCTACACTATGCTTATCCTCAATCTGCGCTCACCCTTGTTCGACAAACCGCAAACACGACGGGCCGTTGCTCTGGCGATAGACCGGCAAGCGTTGGCTCGCACCGTTGTGGGGCAGGCTCAACCCCTTGTAAGCCCTTTGCTGCCCCATTCCTGGGCGTATGATCCGGTGCTGGGTGCAAAGCTCGATTACGACCCGGCCCAAGCGCGCATCTTGCTGGACGAGGCGGGTTGGAAGCTGGAGCAAGGCGGGGTGCGCGCACGTGATGGTGTGAGGATGACGGTGGCGCTGACGGCCAACGAGGATGTGCCCTCCAACGTTGCTGTGTCGAAGCAGTTGGCCGGCTACTTGCAGGCGGTGGGCGTGGACGTGAAGTTGGCGCTTGTGAGCCGCGAAAGGCTGCTGCACGACTACCTGGGGCCGCGCACCTTCCACATGGCCCTGGCGAGTTGGGAGGCGCAAGGGGCCGACCCCGACGTGTGGGCCTACTGGCACTCAAAAGCCGACAAGACCGGCGGCCTCAACTTTTCCGGCTGGAATAATCCCGTAGCCGACCAGGCTCTCGATGCCGCCCGCGCCGTGAGCGATTATAAGGCCAGGGCCGCAGACTACGAGGCATTCCAGAGGGCATTTATCGAGGATGTGCCCTCTGTTGTGCTGTACGGCCCGTTGTACACCTACGCCACCCACGCGCCTGCCGCCGGGGTGCGTTTGCCGGCAGCCGACATGCTCAGTCCCGCCGACCGTTTCAACACCATAGATGAGTGGTCGCTGGGGTCGAGTCTTCCGTAGCACCGTAGCAACCAAACTGACCAGGAGGAACCTATGCCTATTTACGAGTACAAATGCGGCGAGTGCCGGCGCAGAGTGAGCCTCTTTTTCCCCAACTTCGCCGTTGCCGAGAGCCGAGCGGCAGCCGGCGAGAACCGTTGCCCGCGCTGTGGCAGCCCCGATTTAGCTCGCCTTATGTCCCGTGCCAACACCATACGCCCCGGCGCGAGCGACAACCCGGACGCCGACTTTACTGATGCGATGAGCAGCGATGCGCTTATGAGCGGCCTGGACGAGGAGGACCCACGAGCCGTAGCACGCTGGGCGCGCCAGATGAAGGACAGTATAGGCGAGGAGTTGGACATGGGGCCGGAGTTCGACCAGGCGTTGGCGCGTATCGAGGCCGGGGAAGACCCTGAAAGGGTGATGGACGACATGGACCCGGAGGCGCTGGCCCTGGGCGGAGGGGACGGAGCGGCGGACGATATGGACTTTGGCGACTAACCCGGACCCGGCTACTGAAGCAGCAGTTCGAAATGCACCTGTTCGCCGTTTTCGTTCACCCCGGTAAGGCGGTTCCATAGGTGCTGGACCAGCATCAGGCTCTTTTCGCCCACCAGGAGGGTGGCTAGCGAACCGGCGATGAAGCCCACGCCCACGCCTATGACGATGCCGGTCAGCAGATGGCTGGTGTGCGATTTGGGGGAGATAGCCAGGCTGATAGCCGGGCGGGTATCGCCGATTTTCAAAAGGCTGTTTGCTGTTCTAACCTGCATTGTTGCTGCCCTCCCTTACCCACTCACCACGTACACACAGTTGGAGCCGGCTAGGCGCTGTTCGCTACTGCACCACCAGCACCGGCTGTGCGCCGGACCAAAGCTGCTCCAGGCGGTAAAACTCGCGGGTGGCCTGGTCGAATATGTGTACCAGCACGCTTCCGTAGTCCATTAGCACCCACTTGGCCTCGGTTAGCCCTTCCACATTGATGGGGTTGATTTTCTGCCCACCCAACTTCTCGTCAACGGCCCCGGCAATGGCGCGCACCTGGCGGTCGCTGTTGCCGGTACATATAACAAAGTAGTCTGCTATTATCGAAACCGGGCTTATATCGAGCATTACTATGTCCTCTGCCTTACGGTCTGAGGCGATCTCTACTATCTCTCGTGCCAGGGCTTTTGCTTCCAGTTTTCCCCTCCTGATTACTTGTGTGAACTCTGTGGATAAACTTTCCGACCTGCCTCCATTATAACTGTGTGGGGGCGCTTTTGCAACGAAACAAGAAGGCGGCACGTCCGGGTGGACCATGCCGCCAAAGAGAGACAAGGGCCGGTTCTCAGCTTTTACTGAAGAGTTTGAAGAACTTGGAAAGCGGTCCTTCTTTGCGCTGCTTCCCTTCATCTACGTAGGGCATAAAGCCGGATTGTGTGGTGGCGCTCGGCGCGCTGCCTACAAGGGCGGCCTGCTGTCTGAGCGTCACCCAGCGCAGACCGAGGGCGGCCTGCTCGCTGTCGGGGTCCAGTTCGCGGGCGCGTCTGAACGCCTTCTCCGCATCATTGAGGCTTGGGCTTGTACCGCCCAGCCACACCCACACTTTGGGGTTGGACGACTGGATGGAGGCCAGGTGCTCGAAAATATTGTAGGCGCCCGTTTTGTCGCCCTGCTCTACGGCGGCGATACCGCTCTGCATGAGCGCTTCGATATCGGGGCCAACGTAGCGTCGGGGGGCCAACTGGGGCGCTTCCTCGGCGATAGGGAAGGCATCTGCGAAGGCGCTTATCTCCTCGGCAGCCACAGTACCTCCGGCGTCATAAAAGTCGCCTGCGCCGGTGGGGGTGATGACAACGGTGGAAGCTTCCATATCGGCAGGCGAGTCGGCAGCCTCGGCAGCCAACGCCGGCGATTGTGCGCTGGGCTGAACAGCCGGCTGGGCCGGGGCCTCGGCACGCTGGGAGGCGACCCAGCGCAGGCCCATCGCCACTTCTTCGTTCATGGGGTCCACAGCGCGGGCCTGCATAAAAGCCGCTTCTGCGCCCTCTATATCTGGGCTTGTCCAGCCCAGCCAGACCCACGGCTCCACAGCCTTTGGAAACTGCTCTACTACTTGTTGAAAGATAGCATGAGCCGCCTGCTTGTCGCCCGCTTCGGAAGCGGCCACACCGCGCTGCATAGCTTCCTGTAAACTGGGACCTGCGGTTCCCTTCTCGCCCCGCTTATCGCTTAACCGCGAATTTAAGCTTCTCAGCATATTCACCTCATCACAACACCATATAGGCAGCGTCGCACTCACAAGCCAATTCGATTTAGCTTACACATGCATATTACATGAGAGGCGGCCCGTCTGCAATAGCTTGGGGCAAATTGCGGGACTAATGTACTATTTTATGCCACGTCTTTATGCCACGTCTTTCTTGACGGCGCGGCTTCGGCTTTCGGCACGCCGTTCGCTGTGGGTGTCGGCGGAAAACAGGGGAAGTTGGCGTGTGAGGGAGGCATAGGTTCCCGCTTCGCGCAGACGCATCAAATCGCCCCGGCGCACCAACAAGCTGCGGCTCAACGGCATCGTCCAGGCGCGCAGCTTGCCCTCGCGCACCGCCAGCCGCACATCGGCCTCGGTCACGCCCAGGTATATAGCCGCTTGCTTTGTAGTGTACATCTCATCTGTCATGGTGCTGCTCCAACTGCGAACGCCGGAGGCTCAAGGCCACAGCTTTGAGCCTCCAACTTCAACGTTCTACGCTGCCGACGCTCCCTTGAGCATATCTATCAGCTGCGAGGCTTCGGCTTTGGTTAGTTCTGCGGGACGAACACCGAATATCTCCGCGCTGCGGTCGTCCACCTGGCTTTCGGAAAGGCGCTTACCGGCGCGACCAATAGCATAGATCGCCTTGACCTGCTTTTCGGTGGCAGCCGAGCCGCCGGGCGCTACTTCTGCTGAGGGCAAGCGGTCGAAGTCGTCCTCTACGGCGGGCATGCGGCCACCATCACCGTGCGTCCTAAAGCCGCTGTTGGTGAAACCATGCTCGTTGCCGCCGCCGTTGCCCTTGCCGTTGGTACGGCTTGAGATACTGCGCGGTTCAGCATGCTTGAACGCCTTGACGGGTGCGTCCACTATCTGAGCGGTACCGGGGCGGGCGTTGTCGGAAAAGTCGAAGTCGCGGCAGAACTGCGTCCCATAGCCCAGGGCTGCGAGGGCGCGGCCCAACGCCTTTGTCTCGGCTGCCTCGATATAGTCGTGGAAGTCACGCACCGTTTCGGACCCCCAGCCGGTAGCCTTACCGCCGCCGGGCACTTCCACCTCGGCGCGGAAGAGGGCGAAGCCGCCTTCCTCGTTGTGCTGCACTATCTCGGTGGTCATACGGGCCTCCGGGTGCTCGGTACGCAGCCAGAGGAGCCGCCACTTGACTTCCAGGTAATCGCGCCCGTCAAAGTTGCTGAGGTACTGCGCGGGGTCAAAGGTATTTGCCGGTTCGACCTGTGCGCCCGCAACCCTCTTGGTCCCGTCGGCCTCCGGCTGGGTGGTATCGCCGTTGGTATCGGCATGCCGGGAAGCGGGCAAAACTGCCGCCCCCGCCACCTCAGCCGGAACGCCTGTCAGGAAATCCTCTTGCTCAATCTTCTTAGCACTCATTACTCTTGCCTCCTAAACTCTCAAATCTCTTTTCAAAGCTCTGTGACGATTCTGGTCTTGCAGATAGCCTCTCAAACCTTACACCTGCAGCGAAGATCGCCGGCTATCAACAAGTAAATTATAGCAAATTTGTTCTAATTTGTCAATAGTTTTCGGCCAATTTTCCTCTGTGTTTCTGCCGAGCGGCAACAACCCTTCTTAGCACCTCCCGCAGTTTTCGGCTATACTGGCTGTATGACTTCAAACAAAGAGCAGTTGTATACCCGCTTATGAACACTCACAACTTTGGCAGCTTTGCTTCCGGCCTGTTCGCCCGCACGCCGCGCGAGCTGCCGCCACAGCCCGACCTGAGCCTGGAGCCGTTCGTGCTTGGGCCGGAGGACTCGGACTGCGGGTGCTTGCTGATACACGGGTTCAGCGGCAGCCCGCCTGAGATGCGCTGGCTGGGGGCTTATCTGGCCGAGCGCGGGGCGCGGGTGGAGGGTGTGCTCCTGGCGGGGCACGGCACTCAGCCGGAGGACTTGCGGCAGATCACCTGGCAGGACTGGTTACAGTCGGCTTCTCAGGGCTTGGAGCGGCTGCGCCGAGAGGGGCGCAAGGTTGTAGTGATCGGCTTTTCGATGGGCGGGCTGCTGGCGTTGAGCCTGTGCGCCGACCACCCTTACCTGGCCGGTATCGTCACTATTTCATCACCCATCTATTTCCGCGACCAGCGCATCCACCTTATCCCGGTGATAAGGCACGTGATCCGTTGGCACCATATAAAGCGCCCCAGCCACAGCACCGATCCCGCCGCCCACACTCGCTATGTCTCCTACCGGCGCTATCCCCTTATCGCGGTGGATCGCATGCTGGACCTGATGCGTATCACCCGCAAACTGCTCCCCAGCGTGCGTATCCCCGCGCTCATCATGCAGGGGCTGCGCGACGGCGTAGTCCACCCACGCAGCGCGCTCTATATCTACAAGCATATAGGTTCGCCCCAGAAAGAGCTTGAGTGGTGGCACAATAGCGGGCACGGGGTGGTTTTCGACGCCGAGCGCGAGCAGGTGTGGCGCCGGGTGTGGAAGTTTGTCGAAACAGCCGAGTGCGAGAGTCTCACTTCAGAGTGACCGCTCGGCGCTCAC
>JBBSIX010000183.1:0-6902 GCA_038231875.1 Chloroflexia bacterium
AAAATTTGTACAATAGCCAACCGGCCGGCTAGCCAAGTAACGTTTGGCCTGTAGCATCTAATAAGGGCACGCCTGCCCCATCCAGCAACCACTCTGCCTCTGCCTGGACCGGCGTTCTCTCAACGGACGTGGGAGTCTCCTGTACATGCACTGGAGGATTATCGTCTTGTATGGGAGTCTGCCTATCCTTTGGAAACGCAAGCACAGCGGCCAGGCCGCCAACAGCAGCAGCTGTCGCTCCTATGAAATGCCTGCGTGTGAGACGTATCTCTTTTGACATGATTTTGTCGCCTTCCACCTTCCGTCTTGCCTGCGCCCTCTTTTGGCAGCCGGCGAGTAGAACTATCCTGCCTTTTGTATCACCGCCACCGTCCAGGCCGCCGGCGCGCTGACTACTTGAGCCGCCATATTCAGCACGCGCACGGTAGCCACACCCGGATTGGAGATATAGCCGCTCCACATCAGACCCGGAGGGGGAGGCTGCTGAGGGCTGGCCGTCACTGCGTCTATGACGTGCGCCCCGGCTACGGCCACCTGTTGCTCGCGCATCTCGCCTGGGGGTATGGGGCCGAAGTCGAATTGAGCTTGCACCGCCTGCGTAAGTTTAGCGCTGGGTTTGGGGGAGGAAGTGGCATCAAAGTAGGTTTCCTTGCCTTTCTGCTCCGGTTGGTCTATGCGGAACAGGGTGTTGGCTGCGCCGTTCTCAAACGAATAGTTGCGTAAAGTGTTGTTGTAGGCATCGTTATCCACCACATCGCAGTCGGGGCTGGATACCAGAATCCCATACCGTTGGCTGTAGCCCTCGACCCCTATGTCGGCGCAGCGATTACGCACAACTTTGTTGTTGGGCGCTGTGATGTGGATGCCGAAGGGGTTGGAGGAGTCTGCAATGCCGTTCGATAGGCAAACGTTACTCTGAACCGTATTGTAACGGGTGAATGTAACCTGCTTATCGTTGACCGTGCCGCCTGCCTCGTTGACCAGTATGCCGGTCAGGCCGTTCAAGGCGCAAATATTGTCTGAGATTATACTGTTGTTGGTACCCACCACGATCTTCAGGCCGTGAGTGGCGTTACGCACAGCTACGTTGCCCTGGATAACGTTGAAGTGGCCCCCTGGGAAAACGAACTGCTGCCCGCTGTAGCCTCCTATTGCTATGCCGTCCTTTTTGTTCTCTATCGCGTAGTTGGCAACAAAGCGACTGCGCGTCAGCACGCACTCATACCCGGCGTAGGCGTTGCCGATGCAGGTATTGCCGCTGATTATAGAGTCGTAACCGCTAACGTTTATGCCGGTTTCCCCGTTATGATTGGCTATGCAATCGCGTATAGCGAGGCGCGCTGTGTTGTCGCTGCCGTATGACTGCACGCCCTGACCGAATGAGTTCTCGAAGCGGCAGCGGTCTACCAACACATCGGAAACAGGCACTCCGATCCTCAGCAGAGCCGGCGTAATGCCCAAAGGAATATCCACAACATCTGCGTTTTCTCCAACAAAGCCCAGGTCGCGCAACTGGATGTTGGATTTGGGCGCGCTACTGCCGTCTATGAGCATCGCGGCATAGTAGCTGTCTTTGTTGGCACGGTCTACGTTTGTTTGCTTGATAACCGAGAGCCACATGCTATCGCCGTACAAAACACGGTCAGAGGGGATGCTTATGGTAGCCGTGACACGGTAAGTGCCCGCCGGAAAATAGACAATATCGTTTGCGTCAATAGCGCTCCGTATTGCCGCCGTATCGTCGCTCGTGCCGTCGCCCTTTGCGCCGTAAGCGGCGGCCTTCACGCTCGCCACGCCTGTGACCGCTTGCTGTAGGTCGCCCAACCTGAAGTTATGGGTACTATTGCCCCCCTCAGCACTCGTATCGGTGCCGATAAGTTGGTCCGCGCTGCTTGGATTTGGTTTTAGTGGGTAGCTTGGAATCTGCGGCATCTTACTATTCTCCCTGCTCCATCTTTTATCTCACCTAATCTTACCGCACCTAGCGGTCGGGTATCCAGGAGGCTATCAGCTTTTGGCAGGCTTGAGCATCAGGAATAGATGCTGTTGGCAGACGATTAATCTGAGCCTCAAGATTGGCCTGCAACGCCTGCGGCTTCATGGCGGCGGGCAAGGCCGGTACTAATCGCTGCCCCTCCCGATTGGCGCAGTACGCAGAGCTAAAGTTGCCGTCGGCCTCCCACAAGGAAGCCAACTCCCTTACCAGGATAAAAAGGTTAACATTATCTAATGGTTGCGCCCTCTGTGCAGAGTGGGCCAGAGCATACTGGAGCAGTTGAACAGCCTCCCCTCGCCGGCCAAGCTGAGAGAGAAGGTGAGCCTTGCCGACCAGAGGACCGGAGTATACCCCAGGGTTCCAGAGGATCGCTTGAGTGTACGCCTCCAAGGCCTCATCTGTGTGGGAGGTCTGGTCGTAATGCAAGCCCAACCTGTAGTACTGCTCCGATGCCAGCCCCGGCGACACCCAGCCCTCTTGGTCGCGCAGCTTTTCGATGCACCCCATGTATAGAGACAGAGCTTCCCAATTGCCCGCCTTATAAGCATCTTCAGACTGAGCCAGGATCGAGGTCTTTGCCCCCACACTCGACAAGAGTTCGCAGCTCTCAGTATAGCGGCCCAGGGAATGCAGCAGTTCGCCTTTCAGTGGGGTCAACAAGGCGCGCCGCTCAGGATCGAGGCAGGCCCCGCCCTTGTCAAGCATCTGCAAGCGCGTCTCAGCATCGCCAATGCTCATCGCTTGCAACCGATGCATGAGCGCGGGGTAGCGCAAACAACCACCGCCATCCGCCGCCCCCCCGGCCATGCCCGCCGCAGAGGGAGTAGGCGTTACCACCAGGAGTCGCGCCGGCCCCGTTGCCGCCAGATTGGAGGCAAGCGCCGAGCTCAGATCGCCGGCCCTGAATACAAGCAGCAATAGCAGAACAATCAGGCTGGATATAAGTAGGAAAGGAATACGCGGTCTCAAGAAGAATAAGCTCCAAAAAGGCACACAGCCGATGCCGGCACTAGGCGAAAAGGTTGGAAAGCTGCGGCTCGACATCACGTAAAGGCACGCCCCCGGGCCGCTTTAGCTTTTGGCTCAAGCGATAGGTTTGCCTGCTTACCGGGTCTCGCTGCTTTAGCTGACGTAGACAATCGCCATAGCCGCGCAGCAGTCCCCAAAGCACGTGCCGAGGCCGACCGTGTATGCTGTTCAGGGCTGAAACTATGGCCCTAAAGGTCATCCCTGCCAGGTGAGCAGGCAGATCGGGCATTGGCACGTTGTACCAGGCGTACAGCACATTGTTCCGCCACCCGTAGATCGTCTGCCGTTTGAGGTCGCGGCGGGGCGACTCGAAGTGGTGGATGGGTGCGGCGCGGCCAAGCCGGACGACGTAGCCAAGATCGAGCATCCTGACACAGTAGTCGCGCTCTTCGCCCTGGTGAACCAGGAACGGGCGGTAGCCGTGCAGCTTCAAAAAGAGGTCGCGGCGCAAGGCGTGTGCCGTGCCGATGTAGCTGTAAGTGACGTACCTTCCGGGCGCGTCCGGGGCCTGTTGGTTGACGGTATCGCTCCGGCAAACGTCAATGTAGGGGATGGCAACTGCACCAATGCGCGGATGGTCGAATTCGGCCAACGTTTCGGCCACGATATTCGGCGAGGAGAAAGCGGCATCATCGTCTATCGAAAAGATAAAAGGAGAGGAAGCCAGCCTCGCGGCGCGATTGCGCTGCTTGATAAGTCCCTCCGACTGCTCCGAGCGATACAGGCGAACGGCTGGGAACTCGGCTCGCACCATCTCAGCCGTACCGTCGTCGGACCCGTCGTCAACAACCAGAATCTCGATATCGGCAGTTTGGGCCAGGGCCGATGCAATGGCTCGGTGCAGATCGTCCTTGCGGTTCTTGGTGGTAATGACCACCGTTGCCCTATGATCGCCCCTGCTCATCGCACCACTTTTAGCCGGAGAGCAGGAAAATGCACCGGCCTCGTCAGCTTGTGCTTAGAAGCGGACATAGAAGTTCCAATCCGGCTCCCAATCTTGTGTCTTTCTGAAGTAGCGGTCTGTGTGGGAAACACGAGCTATCCGGCGCAAAGTAGAATTGAGTGTGCTACGCCCTGAGTAGTCCGGCTTCAGTTTTACGTCAATCTCCCTAAATTTGCGGTGAGTGAGCAAAAAGTTGATCGCTTTGTCTATTGCCCGATAGCCACAGTCGTTGAAGCCCATAATCCCCCCAGGGTGCAGCATCTTGTCCAGGTAAAAGAGGTCCAGCAGCACGTAGTCAAACGTGTGCCAGCCATCTATATAGGCGAGATCTATCTGCGTGCCCGATTCCAGCAGTTGAGGCAAGGCCAGATAATCGTAACTCTCCAACAGTTCGTGTCGCTCGGTAAAACCGGAGCGTTGTACGTTGGCTACACCTATGTTTTTCCAGTCACCACTTTGGTGGGGATCAACCGAAATCAGGCAGCCGGCTTCCCCTATCTTGTCCAGGGCCATAAGGATAGCCAGCGACGATATGCCATAGGCCATACCGATCTCCAGTACCACCCTGGGGCGAGCCGCCAGCACCGTCCGGTAAAGCGCCACCATATATTCCAAGGGAGTGTGGGAGTTACACTCCAGTGCCTCTCCCGATGGATCGTATACTCTTCCGCTGGTATAGATTTCTTTAAGTATAGGATTGGAGACTACTGCGCTGGATTGTAAGCTCATATTCATTTGTGCCTTTCATTAAATTGAGGAGATACACAAATTGGGAACATAGACGATCTTAGTGATGTCGTCCGGCGAACTCTAGCTTTTCTTGAATCTGTATATGTCGGGTGAAAAGAACAGGCCACTGAAAGCTGAAGAGATGAGTTTCAGGGGCGCACGCCGCTTGAGCACCAAGGCAGAGTAACGCAGCAGGTGGAATGCGATGCGGCCCCACTTGCGAGGCATCGCGTCGTTCTGCATCTTCAGCAGGAATATTTGATTACGCAAGCCGTAATGTAGCTTGTTGTAGTCGGCAGGGTTCATGCTCCGTATATCCGAGTCCTGGTTGGCCGCCGTTTTATGTACGGCTATGCTGTCAAGGGCGTAGTAGTTCTTAAACTTCTGTGCGATGCGGTGTGTGTACTCAACATCGTCGTACCAGATGAAAAACTCCTTGATCGGCAAGCCAACGGCCTTCACAGCCCTCCGGCTGATCAGGATAGAGACGAACGAGGAAGTAAGCACAGGCACGCACCTGTCCTCAAGCACGCTGCCGTACCAGTCAACTCCCTGAGCCGGCCCATGCACGTTCATCTTGTGCATAGCGCCGTCCTTCCACTTAACGATGCTGCCCAGGAAGCCGGTTTTTTCGTCGTGAAAATAGGGTGTGGAAACCATCTGCTCAAGGCAATCCGAGGCGGGGATAGTATCGTCATCCATGCACCAAAACCAGTCGAAACCTCGTTCATAGGCCGTCTTGATGCCGGTATAGAAGCCGCCGGCCCCACCGAGGTTCGGCTGACGAACGGCGCTCAACTACGGTCGGTTGTGCAGCCATTCAGGGGTGCTGTCGGTGCTGCCGTTATCAATCACGATAATGGCGTCCGGCTTGTGCGTCTGACTTAGAACTGCCTCTATGCACTCCTTGAGCAGTTCCAGGCGGTTGTAGGTAACCACCACTGCCGCGATAGTGTTCTTACTCAACCTGTAAACTCCCGCTCTGCGTCAGCCCATACCCTGCCTTGACCGAGGGGCCGACCATCAGGCCGTGCCCTATCGACTCGGCGATACCCTGGAAAATCCAACGAGCATAGCGACCCACCATTACAATGTCGAACTCTTCCAGTCGCCTGATACCCTGGCCTCGCCACCCGGAGCTGGGCCACTGCCATGTATAAGCCACATCGATCCAGGTAGGATCAACCACCTCGGCCTCGGCAATAAAGCCCCACTCCAGCAATTCCCTAACTACCGAATCGGCGTAAGCCGAAACTTCCGCTTCTGTCGGACGCCCGCCCCCCCTGTAGGCACGCTCTACGTAGATACTTACCCGGCTACCTTCGTCTTGCGACGAGCGGGGCAAGAATGATGGGTCTACATTACTGTAGAACCCGACTCGGTGAAAGCCGGAAGCGCTCTGCGGTATATACAGCCAGTGATCAGCAGGACAACTGGGGCCGCGAGTTGCCCCAATATTGAGCACCAGCACCGAAGTATAAGGGTCAGGCCGTGCATCTACCTCTAGGTCCGCCATTTTCAGCATACAGTTCAGGGGCAGCGTAGAGATTAGCGTTTCATAGCGCGTCTCGGTTCCATCGGAAAAATAGAGGCACTTACGTTGCACATCCACCGACACCACCTGTTTGCCGAAGCGCACATCGCATCTCTGCGACATACGCGCAGCCAGGGAGTTCAGCCCATCGGAGGGATAAAGGTATGCGGTGTTGTAGCCCACAGGCGGGGTCTGCTCGAAAGCCCCGCGCAAGGCCAGCGCCGGGTCCACCGGCGACTTGTAGCTGTCCTGGGGCGCGATTTCGGTCCACAGCCCGGCTGTATACAGTTGGTGAAAGGGCGCAAAAAACAGTTCCGTGAGAGTAGGGCCGAAACTCTGGTAAAGCCAGTCGCCCATCGTCTTGGGTTTGGCGGTTGAGGCCGAGGTCATCTCAACCAGGGCTTCAGCAGCCATGTCCTTGCCCAGGTAGGCCAGGTGGTTCTGTAGAGGATAGGGCACATAGAACTGTCTGTCGGGAAAGTAGACGCTGGACCGGCGGGCGTAACTTTTCATAGGAGTAAGCATACGTATAAAACGTAGGATAGCCGGGTCGCCCCCGAAAATCCAGTGCCCGCCGCCGATCTCGAAGCGGTACGCCTCGCCGTCCTGTGGGCAGTGGGGCAAACGCTCCGATGTGCCGGGCCGAACGTAGTACGAGGAGCAGATGCCCC
>JBBSIX010000184.1:0-6896 GCA_038231875.1 Chloroflexia bacterium
ATCGGCAGGTACTGCACCGGCACAACCGGGTGGTCGGTAGCCAGGGCCACTTTCACCCCCGCCCGCACCAGGTCGCCTGGTGTAGACAGTGTGCGGCCCCGCAACTCTACTTTGTATCGTGCCGTGAGGTTCGGGCCTACCACCGCCGGTATACTGCGCTTTACCAGTTCGTCGGCGATCAGGTGGGCTTCGGTAGCATGGTCGAGCACCATATCAAAGCCGAACTCATCGCGGATACGCAGGGCAGTGAGGATGTCGTCGGTACGGTGGGCGTGCCAGCGCATCGGTATCTCTCCGCGCAGCACCAGGCCGAGGTTCTCCATTTTCAGGTCACGCTCGAACGGCTTGGTAGGGTCGTTCTGCATAGTGTTAGCCTCGCGCTTTTGCAGGTAGTTGGCTGCCTTGATAAGGTTCTCGCGCATAAGGGCCGCCACGCCCAGGCGGGTGGTGGGCATACGTTTCTGGTCGCCGTGATTGCGCTTAGGGTTCTCGCCCATAGCAGCCTTCATGCCTGTGGGCTGGCGCACCACCATGTCGTCTATACGCAGGCCGTGTGTCTTGAGCAGCACTGCCAGCCCGCCGATCACATTGCCGCTGCCCGGCATAACGTTCACAGCCGTTACGCCCGCTTCCAGCGCATCCTGAAAAGCGGTGTCGCCCGGATAGGTGGCGTCAAGGGCGCGCACCTGGGGAGTAACCGGATCGCTGCTCTCGTTCACATCGGCCCCCTCGCGTCCCAGGCCCATCTCAATGATGCCGACGTGGCTGTGCGCGTCTATCAGGCCGGGTGTGACTACCTTGCCTGTGGCGTCCACCACCTCTGTGCCTTCGGGTATCTTTACCTGCTTGTCGGGTCCGACCGCCACAATCTTGCCGTCGTCGCCCAGCAGCACCGTGCCCGGCTCCCAAATAATGTCGGCCCCATTTTCGTCCTGCGCCACCGTCAGCACGCGCCCGCCCTTGATTGCAATCATCCCAGTACCTCCCTAAAATGTATCAGACAGTCCGTTGTACCACTCCGGCGACGGTTCTGTCAAAGTTTCACCGGCTTACCGTCGCCACTGTTCTTGACCTGGCTATAGCCTGTGCGCTATAATATCTTTGCACACGGAATGCAGCCGCCGGCATCGTCAGCAAGGCGCCGAAGTGCGTTTCCGGGGGAGCAACGAGGCTCCAGCAACAATATATAGATAAAAGTAAGGGAGCATATAATAAGATGGCAGACAACACAAGCAGCACACACTCTGTAGAGAGCATCAGCGACCAGGATTTTCAAAAGGTCGTGCTTGAGGCCGACAAGCCCGTAGTGGTGGACTTCTGGGCGCCCTGGTGCGGCCCTTGCCGCATGGTCAGCCCTATCGTGGAAGAATTGAGCAACGACTACGGCGAGAAGGTGCGCTTCGCCAAGATGAACACCGACGACAACGAGACTACCTCCACGCAGTTCGGCATCTGGAGCATACCCACCCTTATCATCTTCAAGGACGGCAAGGAAGTCAACCGCCTGGTCGGCTTCGCCCCCAAAGAGCAACTCAAGCGCCAGATAGACCGCTCTCTGGCTTCCTAGTACACACCGCACTATCAGCAAAAAAGGAGCAGGCGCTATGCCTGCTCTTTTCTTTGGCGACGGCACGCTGAGGGTGGGGAGGTTCTGTGTCAGGGCCACCGGCCTGAGCGCGCTTCCCTTCCAACTTTAGTATGGATGTGGAAAACTTTGGGCTTTGCCTATTGACTCGCGCCCTGGATGGGGCTATAATGAGGTTACTTCAAGAGTTACTGGTTCGCCAGTGCTTCTGGAGGAACAGAGGCTCAGATGGTCCTTACGGATTGTCTGGGTTTTCTGTTTAAGCGGCTTGCACCTATTAACTGCCGCTAGGTTCTGCCCTTTCCTCCCACGATTTGCCTGTTGCCCTCTTTCCGCGCGCGTATGTGGCACGCACATTGCCAGGTAAATGCTTGAAAGATACTTTGCCTGGGGCGTAGCTCGCCCTGACACAGGTCAAGTTCGAAACCGGCAATGGCGTGCAGCAGTGTTGCTGTAGGCAACGTAGAACGTAGGAGGAATCCAACTTGGAAAATATTACAACAATCAACGAACAATACATGCACGATCTAGGGGACATCTATGACGCAGAGCACCAGTTTATCAAAGGCATGGAGGATATGGTTAAGAACGCCGGCGATGCCAAGCTCAAGCAGATGATCAACACCCATATTGAGCAGACGAAGGGCCAGATCAAGAACCTTGAGCAGGTTTTCAATATCCTGGGCAAGGACCCTGAGCGGGTTATGTGCGATGCGGCCAAAGGTCTGGTGAGCGAGGCCGGCAAGGGCATGAAGGAGGCTTCGGAGGCCAGCGCGGTGCAGGATGTGGTAATCGCGGGCGCGGCTGATAAAGTCGAGCACTACGAGATAGCCTCCTACCGTGCCCTAATCAAGGGCGCGCAGTTGATGGGGCAGAACGAGGTGGTGAACCTGCTCCAACAGAACCTCGACCAGGAGGAGAACACCTCAGCTTTGTTGGAGCAGAGCCTTCCCTCTCTCCTCAAGACCGCATTGTCGGCGGAGGGCCTGCAAGTCAACACATCGCTATAGGTCGTAGCCCTTCCAACTTTGGCATGGATGTGGAAAACTTTGGGTTTTGCCTATTGACTCGCACCCTGGATGGGGCTATAATGAAGTTACTTCAAGAGTTACTGGTTCGCCAGTGCTTCTGGAGGAACAGAGGCTCAGATGGTCCTTACGGATTGTCTGGGTTTTCTGTTTAAGTGCCTCATGAATTAGCTTCATTCTTCAACTGTTTCGTAATACTCCTGTAACATCTTTTAGAGATAGGTTATCTCGGTCCTCTATAATAGAGTGGTAGAGGGGGCCGGTTTCCACGTTTTGTAGAGGCGGCCTCCTCAACTCGACACTCTGTGGTTTTTTGGCGGCGCACTTTGCGTTGCACAAGAGGTGATATAATGGCCCAACTATACACAAACAGCTCTGCTCCCTGGGCTAAACAAGTGGCGGCTATGCACTCTGCTCGTTCCGCTTCGGCAGTACGCGAGGAGCGTCAATTGAATACAAAAGAGATGACCGTGCTGGTGGTGGACGATGAGCCTAACATAGTCGAGGTGGTAAGCGCATACCTGCGGCGCGAGCAGTTCAACGTGGTGACGGCCGGCGACGGTGAGACGGCCCTGCGTAAGGTGGAGGAGCATAATCCCGACCTTATCGTGCTCGATGTGATGCTCCCCCGGCTGGATGGGTTGGAAGTGCTGCGGCGGGTGCGTTCGGCAGGCAGTACCCCTGTGATCATGCTTACCGCCAGAGGAGAGGAAAGCGACAAGCTGGTGGGCCTGGGCATCGGGGCCGACGACTATCTGACCAAGCCGTTCAGCCCGCGTGAGCTTGTGGCCCGCATTAAGGCGGTGCTGCGCCGAGCGCAACCGGCCCCCGCTCCAGAGCCGGGAGCCGACTCGGTGCTGCGCTTTTCCGGCCTCAAGGTCAACCCCCGCACCCGCGTTGTGGAGACCGACTCCGGCCAGGTGGAATTGACCGCTAAAGAGTTCGACCTGCTGTTTTTCCTGGCGAGCCACCCCGCCGAAGTGTTTACCCGCACCCAACTGCTCGATCAGGTGTGGGACTACTCTTACTATGGCGATACCTCCACCGTCACCGTCCACATTCGCCGCCTGCGCGAGAAGATAGAACCCGACCCGATGCGCCCGCGCTATATCAAGACGGTGTGGGGCGTTGGATACAAGTTCGAGTCATGAGCGTACACACCGGCCAACCTGTGCAGTCTAAGACCCCCACCCTCATCAAGGGCGCGGGGTGGGCGCTGCTGGGTCTTGTGACGGCGCTGGCGGGCACGCTGGTGTATGCCACTCTGCGCTTCCAACTGCCCAGCAAAGACCTGCAAGACCTGACCCAGTTCCTGCTCATTTCCGGCAGCGGTTCGGTAGTGCTGGGCGCGCTCGGCTTTCGGCTGGGGTTGGGCACGCGCCTGCCCTCACTCTCTATTGCGATGGCCCTGGTCTATCTGGTGGGCGCGGCAGTAGTAGGGGTCAACGTGCTCTACACGGCCCTTATGATGTTTGCCGCGCCCCACGACCTGGGCCTGCTGACGATCCTGCTGGTTTTTTCGGCGGTGATCTCCCTCTTTTTTGCCATTTTCCTCTCCCAGAGCATGGTGATGCGCTTGCGCGGGCTGCTGGTGGTGGCGAAGCATGTCTCCCAGGGCGACCTGGCTGTGCGCGCTGACGACCAGTCGCCCGACGAGATAGGCCGCCTGGCCTCCGCGCTCAATTCGATGGTGACGCGCTTGGAGCTTTCGGGGCAGGAGCGCGACAAGCTGGAAGCCTCGCGGCGTAACCTGATAGCCGCCGTGTCGCACGACCTGCGTACACCGCTGGCGAGCGTGCGGGCGATGGTGGAGGCTCTCAACGACGGCGTGGTGAGCGACCCTGAGACCGTTTCGCGCTACCTGCACACGATACAGACCGAAACGCTGCACCTCACCACCCTGATTGACGACCTGTTCGAGCTTTCGCAGATAGACGCCGGCGCGCTCAAGCTGCATATCGAGCCGACCTCGCTAGCCGACCTGCTGTCCGACGCCCTGGAGAGCATGACGGCGCAGGCCCGCAAGAAGCATGTGCAAATAGAGAGCCGCATCGAGGGGGAACTGCCCCGCGTGCCTCTCGATGCCCCCCGTATGCAGCGCGTTTTGTACAACCTGATACAGAATGCCATCCGCCACACCCCCGCCGACGGCACTGTTACCCTTACCCTGCGCGGCGAGCCTGAGTATGTGGAGCTTACAGTCAGCGATACGGGCGAGGGCATCAGGGAGGGCGATTTGCCCCACATCTTCGACAGGTTCTACCGGGGCGAGCCGGCCCGCACCCGCGACAGCAGTTTGCCGGCTTCGGGCGCAGGCGCCGGCCTGGGGCTGGCGATAGCGCGGGGCATCGTTGAAGCCCACGGCGGCACGATCAGCGCAGCCTCGGCCCCGGGCAGAGGCGCTATGTTCCGCGTGATGCTCCCCTCGTCGCGCAAAGCCGCTCAACCCGCTTCTTTTGCGCGATTATAGAGACTGTAAGGGGTGTTCGGACATGTTCACAGTGGGGCGCGATGCGCTCCACTTTTGTTTTCAGGCCGGTTCTGTCGGCACACTCCATGCACAGTTGCAGGCACAATGAACCGGCAAAGGAGTTGATGGAAGATGAGCAATCAGGAGCAAGACAGAGGCAACGAAGAAACCGTCAGTATGGACAGCGACGAGTTGGGCGAGGTGAGCAATCTAGGCAACTACGGAGCCAACCCAGGCGTGCCTGCCGCACCCGACAGCGATAGTCTCACGGGCGCAAGCGGGTTGGGTAGCGGGGACGACATGCAGGAGGGCATGGGCGGCGGCTCAAGCTCGGCCTCCGGCGGCATGACGGGTGGCGGGGGTACAAGCGGCATGAGCGGCAGAACGATGGGCCCTTCAAACGCCGCAGCCGCCGCCGGCAATATAAGCGGCGTGGGAGATATAGGCGACACAGGCGGCGCTGCTCCGGTGTAGACCGGCTACGCAGGGCCAACTGTCGCCCAGGCATAAACGCCGGCAGCCGTCAGCAGCTCCTCGCCTTTAGCGTTGGTTATCTGCTGAGAGACGACGTAGCACGGGGGCCTGTGCTGGTCTATGCGGGTGGTGACGGTTACTTCATCCCCAGGCAGGGCGGGGCGTTTGTAGTCCAGCTTGTAGTACTCGCCGCCCAAGCGTAGGCCCTCCGCGCGCTGTTCGGCCATGCTTGTGCCGGCGGCTTCTACTGCGGCAAACATCGCATCGTCCAACCAGCTTACGTAGTTGGCATTGTTGACATGTCCCATCGAGTCGCATTCGTGCCACTGGGCGGTGCGTTGGACCGTATGCACCTGGGGCAGCCGACTGTCTGAGGCTTCTGAGGGCGGCAAAGCGGGCATGCCGTACTCGCCCAGGGGTGCGCCGGGCGGGCTGAACTCGTCTATCACCTCGCGCGGAATGGCGATAGGTCTGAGGGTACTGCGGTTGATGTACACCCACTCGGCGAGGCCGCTCGCCGCCAACTGCCCGGCTTTATCGTAGACCCTGTACTCGCGCCCGCCTCGCACGCGAGCAAAGTGCGAAATCCAGGTAACGATCTCAAGCTCCTGCCCCTGGCGTACCGGTCTCGGCATCAGCAAAGTCATGCGGTGGATGATCCAGGCTGAATTATGTTCAGCATGAAAATCGCCGCTGTAGCCGACATCGGCGGCGGCAGCTACAGCCGAGTGCTCCAGATAGCGCAGCATGACCGGAGTGGGGAGGCACCCCCAGGCGTCTCCCTCGTAGCTGCGGACTTCTAGTTTCCATCGGTACTGTCTCATAGTTTAGCTTGAGCTTCCTTGTGCTGGAGCAGTCTACTCCTCACTGTAAGGATACACGAAAACAGGCCGCTCCTTCTACTATTATGCCCTATAACGTTGGCTCAATATGTGCTACGTGGAGGTGTAACAGCGATTATGAGGAGGTACTTTATGTATTCTAGGCATCTACTGAGAGATAGCGCGCCCACGCCGGCTGCTGTGGTGCGGATCACCAGGTGTACACTCGCGCTGGTGGCGGTGTTGGCTTTTATGGTGGCGGGGGCTGTCGTAACGGTGCAGGCCCAGACGGGCGATATAGTCAAAGTGGTGGTCAAGTCGCCGGTGACGGCGGACGGTAACGTGGCGGGACACCCAACCGACATCAACGTCTTTCTCGACAAGTCGTTCGACCCCCAGGTTCCCGGCTATGCACTACTCAAAGGCCACACCATCAAAGTGACGCTGCCCGAAGGCTTCCAGCGCAACCCGGCAGTCGAAGTCAACTCGCACGACCAGGGTCTGCTGGTGCTGGGCTG
>JBBSIX010000185.1:0-6879 GCA_038231875.1 Chloroflexia bacterium
AACGCCAGCGCAGTGGCCCGCCCTAGCCCGCGCCCGCCGCCCGTCACCAGTGCTACTCTGCCGTCAAGCTCCATTGCCTGCTCCTCCTGGGGGTTGCCTTGCGTAGTCATATCTTAGCATGGAGGTTGCCGGCTGTCCAGGGGCTGGGGTAGGCATAAGTGTTCAGGCCCCTGCATGGCACAGAGCAGTACATGCTGTGTCTTCGCCGGCGCGCAGAAGCTGAAAAACCTGCCTTTTGAGGGGCAGGTTTTCCAGCTCGAGGAGGGAGGAAGGAAGTTTAGCTAATTTAGGGTTTCGGGCCTCAAGGCATAAAGCCTACTGGCCGTTGGGACGCTGGGTGAGCGTCACGCTGTAGTCTTTCTCGGCGGTCGCGCCCTGGTTCAGAGCCGTTAGCTTTACTGTATCGCCGATCTTGTGCTTCATCAATAGCTCCAAGAGCGAGTTGTCACTGTTCAGCTCAACGCCGTCGAATTTGGTGATGATGCTGTTTTCCTCTATGCCTGCTTTGGCGGCTGGGCTGTTCGGCTCCACGCTCATCACCAGGATACCCTTGTCTCGCGCCAGGTTATACAAGCCCGCGACTTGCGGCGTGATCACCTGATAGCTGATGCCGATGTAGGGGCGGGAAACGCTGCCGTTCTTTATCAGTTGGCTGCTGACTTCGCGCACCGTATTGGATGGGATAGCGAACCCCAGCCCCTCGGCCACATCGCCGCCCAGGCCGGTGCTGCGTACCACAGCTGTGTTGATACCGATAACATTGCCTTCAAGGTCCAGGAGCGGCCCGCCTGAGTTGCCGTGATTGATGGCGGCGTCGGTCTGTATGAGATTGCGAAGGGCAGGCGCATTAGCATCTACTATATCCCTGTGCAAAGCGCTCACTATGCCGGCGGTGACTGTGTTTTGATAGTCGCCCAAGGCGGAACCGATAGCCACTACAGGTTGGCCCGGTTCAAGCCTGTCGCTGTTCCCGAACGTGGCTACTAGGGGCATCACGGCATCTACTTTGATAACCGCCAGGTCGGAGAACTGGTCGGTGCCCACTAGGGTGGCGGACGACTTCTTGCCGTCTGAGAAGATCACTTGCAGGCTTTTCTGCCCCTCGACCACATGGTTGTTTGTGACTATATAGCCCGACTTGTCTATAATCACCCCGGAGCCGCTAGCCATTGGCGCTTGGCCGCCGGTGCCGCCGAAGCCGTTCCTGGACTGGACGGCCAGGTTGTTGACTACTGTGACTACTGCCGGACCCGTGTGCTGAACGGCGGTCCTGGCGTCTACTATACCGAGCGCTTGCTGTGGGGCTTGCGCGCCGGAGGTTTGTACTGCGCTGTTTACAGGCGCAGGAGCTGTTGTATTGGCCGCCGCGCTCACCGAGGTCTGTGCGGCCGGCTGTGCCGTCGTAAGTAAGTTCGTGCTCTGGCCGGCGATACCGCTCACTGAAATGCCGCCTACTACCATGAGTACGGCCAGGAGCATTGATGCCAGCCCTATTTTTATTGTGCGTTCCAACATATTCGTTATCTCCACTTGCAGTTTTTAGGAGGCTTGTTGAGCCATAAAAGTATAGGTCAGGCCTCTCCAGGTCTTTTGAACCGAGGATACGAGTTGTGCTACATTTTTGACGTTGCACCTCGCTCCGTGGAGAGGCCCGTTCGTTTTCGGATCGGCAGGAGCACACTTTACGACGACCGCGGCTAGGTCCCATTCCCTAATTGTTTATCTCGCTACCAGTGCCCTTACTGGTATCGTGCGCTCCTGCGATGTCTTTATTATCGCAGTTCAGCATTAAGGCTTCCTTAGAGGTATATTAAAGATAGATTAGAAAATTGTCAGAGCCTGGAAAGCACAAACAGCCTGCGACTGAGGCTGTTTGTGCTTTCCATCCTTCGGGCGTTCAGGTGAGCGGGGTTTACTGGTTGCCGCCCTCTCCCTCGTGGCCCGCAAGTGGGTTCTCGCCGAAGTGCTCCCACACCGCATTGGTTTGGTCCTCGCTCCAGCCGTAGCTGTTGCCAAGCTCGTTGAAATAGCTGCGGTCGTTCTCCTTGAACTGCTGCTCCAACTCCTCCATCTGGGTTTCGGACATGGTGTCCAGCACGGAAGGGCGGTTCTTGTGTGTCATATCGCCTGGCTTAAGGTCTTTATCCATCTATATCTCCTTTGAGATTGATTTGTAGATTGTGGTGGGTTGTGGTAGGTTGTGGTTGTAGGTTCCACAGAGATGTGTGCAAAAGGCATGCCATTGTTCAAGGCTCAGAACACCCGCGCCCCCGGCTCTACCTGTATGTCGGGCGTGAGCAGCACCACGCCGCCTTGCCGGGCTGTGCCGGTGTCGGGCACGCCCAGCACAAGCACCTCTGAGGGGAAGTCCGCTATGCGGCGGGGCGCGAAGTTTACTACTGCGATTACCATTTTGCCGATCAGGGTGTCGGGCGTGTAGTGGGCGGTAAGCTGTGCGCTTGAGCGCTTTGTGCCGAGCGGCCCAAAGTCTACAGTGAGCTTGTAAGAGGGCTTACGGGCCTCCGGGAACGCCTCACAGGCCACGATGCGCCCCGCCCGCATCTCTATCTTGTCGAACTCGTCTATTGTGGCCGTTTCTTCTGCCCGGTCCGGCGCGTCCGTCTTTTCCTCCATTCTTCCTCCTTTGCTTTTTGCCTTGAGTAGTCATGATCCTCTCATGTCACCACCGACGATGGAAATAGTGAGGGAGTTGAGGTTTGGGGACACCCCCCCCGGCAGGGAGACCCCTGCACCCCCTATTTTTATAGCAACTTACAGCTGTTCCACCCCTTGCCGCTTCAGATGCACCAGCAGCACGGCTATATCCGCAGGCGTGACCCCGGCGATGCGGGATGCCTGGCCGACGGTGTGCGGGCGAAAGTGGGCCAGCTTTTCCCTGGCCTCTTTCTTCAGACCTGTGAGGCTGGTGTACGGAAAGTCGAGCGGTATGCTGCGTGCCTCCAGCTTGCGGGTGCGCTGCACCTCGGCCTCCTGTTTCTTGACATAACCTGAATACTTGGCGGCGATTGCGGCCTGCTGTGCAGCCTCGTCCACCAGTGGGTCGTCCAGGTCGAGTTCGGGCAGCAGTGTGCCCAACGCTTTGTGAGGTGTAGTGGGTCGGCGGATATATTCCAGCATGGTGACGTGCCGGCTTCCATCGGGCGGCTCCCAGCCGCCGGCCGGCAGGCGAGCCGCTATCGCCCCTGTTACCGTGCCTTCTCCCAGCTTCAAGAGGGTGTCCGCTATGATCTGGTCTTTCTGCACCAGGGTGTTGTATCGTTCGTCGCTGATGAGGCCCAGGGCGCGGCCCAGGGCGGTGAGGCGAAGGTCGGCGTTGTCGGAGCGCAGCAGGAGACGATACTCGGCTCGCGAGGTCATCAGGCGGTACGGCTCGCGGTGGTCCATGCCGGTCAGGTCGTCGAGCATCACTCCTATGTAGGCCAGGTGCCGGGGCAGCACGAGGGGTTGCGCTGCCTGTACGCTGGTGATCGCCCCTGAGATCGCCTCGCGCAACTGCTCGCTCACGCCGGCAGGGGCGGAAACGGCGGCTGCCTCGCCGGGGGCGGCCCCGGTGCGGCGGCAGTAGAGTGCAGCGTTGATGCCCGCCATGATACCCTGTCCGGCGGCTTCCTCATAGCCCGACGTGCCGTTGATCTGTCCCGCCAGGAACAGCCCGGCCACTCGCTTGCTCTCCAGCCAGGGGGTTATCTCGCTTGGGGGAACAGCATCGTACTCCACAGCATAGCCGACACGCATAAGCTCTGCCTGTCGAAGGGCCGGGATGGAGTGTATTAATCTCCACTGCACGTCTTCCGGCAGAGAAGTGCTGCACCCCTGCACATATACCTCGTGGGTACGCCAGCCCTCCGGCTCCAGGAAAAACTGGTGGCTCTCCTTGTCCTTGAAACGGTTGATCTTATCCTCGATAGACGGGCAGTATCGCGGCCCCACGCCCTCTATCTCCCCGTTGAACATAGGTGAGCGGTGCAGATTCTCGCGGATGATGCGGTGCGTTTCGGGTGTGGTATGCACCAGATAGCAGGCCATCTGCCGCCGCCAACTGCCGCTATCGCACTGTGGGTAGGTGGCGAGCGGTTCCTGCGTCACGGCCTCCAGGCGCTCGTGGCTGAAGTAGATCGGTTCGGGACTGCCGGGCTGCATCTCGGTCAGCGAGAAGTCTATCGTGCGGGCGTCTATGCGGGGGGGGGTGCCGGTCTTGAGGCGCAAGAGGGGAAACCGTAGCTCGCCCAGCGCCTCGGAAAGCTGCACGGAAGGCGCTTCCCCCGACCTGCCCGCCGCCGTCGTGAACTCCCCTGAGATGATGCGCCCGCGCAAGAACGTGCCTGTGGTCAGCACCACCGAAGCGGCCCTATACTCGCGGCCTGTGGAGGTAGTGACGCCCACCACTTGCAGGCGGCCTCCTGTTGCGAGCGCCTTGTCTGCCGCGCCGGGGGCGTGTTGCAGGGTCTGGGCTATCCTGCTGTTGTCGGCCTGTGGGTAGAGCGGTTGGAGGAGCAGGCCCGCAACACCGGCCTGCTTGAGGTGCAGGTTGGGGGTGGTTTCGAGCACGGTTTTCATCGAGAGAGCGTACATCTTCTTATCGCACTGCACGCGGGGAACCTGCACAGCCGGGCCTTTGCTCTTGTTGAGCATCCTGATCTGGATCGAAGTGCGGTCGGCGTTGCGGGCCATCTCGCCGCCCAGGGCATCTATCTCTCTTACGACGTGCCCCTTGGCAGGCCCGCCCACGGAAGGGTTGCAGGGCATAAGGGCTACCGTATCGAGGTTGAGCGTCACCAGCAGGGTGCGATGCCCCATGCGCGCCGCAGCCAGGGCAGCTTCGCACCCCGCGTGCCCCGCGCCCACTATTATCACATCGTATACTTCGTATCTGCTGTTTTCAGCGTCGTTCACTGGGTGTCCTTCCGGTTGATAGTTACGGCTCCCACTATTTTACCAGATCGGGCTGTGGAGGGTGGGACGAGGAGATGTAGGGGGTGCGCGTCAAAGTTTCGCATTTGACAGTAGGTAGGAAAGATCGGCGCAGGCTCTGCCGATGGGGGAGCGACACCAGGGGTGATTAGCTGCTGGTCGCCATCGCTCTCGGGCTGGCATTGGCACTGCTACATGGTTGGGAGATCGCGGCGGCTCCGACTTTGTGCATGGCTGCGCCAATATGACCGCCACCTCTGCCAGCAGTAGCCCATCCCCTTGCTCTGCTTGCTGCATCAGTGTGCTGCCTGCCATCTGCGCCATCTGTGCGGTTGCGGCCCCCGTCGTCGTGCTCGTTGTGCTCGTTGTGCCGCTCGCCTTGCCTGGACCGAGCGCCGTCGCCCCTTGCCCCCGCCTCCCACGCTTGTGCCCATCGTCCGCTGCATAACTCACTGCGTAACGCCAAAACCGGGTTCATATGCTCTACCGCCCACCGCTTGCCCGCCCCCTTCAGCCGCCTCTCCACTACCACTTTGTTCCCACTCTCCACAATCCCACTGCCCACCGGCCAACCCGCTTCTCGGAACTGCTTGTACCTCATCTGCTCACGTCGCCCCTCCAGGTAATCGCGGTGCTTGGCAGACCCCTCCCGGTCCTGCGCCCCCTCTGCCAATGGCTCAAGTGCCGCCGACATCACATCTGGTTCCTGCTCGTTGAGTATCTGCTTTGCCTCTCGCCACCCTTCCATCGCCACATCTGTGCCGCAGCTGTTGCTGTTGCTGTTGCTGTCCCAAACTGCTTGTGCGAGTGAGTGCAGGTGATCCAGTGCGTGTGGTTGGTCCAGGATGCGCACAGCGTCAGGCCGATGGTAATCCAGCAACCCCTGTAACCAGCTTGCCCCGTCCATCACCCCAGCCACTGCCCTCGCCGCTCGCACTCCACGTCTGTGCGTTTCCACCACAGCCAGCCGGGTGAACTCATCGGCCGGGAGCAATCTCGAAAAGTAGCTGAGTTGGCGAGCGTGTGGCTGGGGTAGTAGCCTGCCATCGGAATGGGCTTGTAGTTTAACCTGCACTTCACCGATAACCAACGTCTTTACCTCGGCCCACTTGCCCCCCACCAGGGGGATCATGGCCCCGTCGGCGCTGAGTTGCAGGCGTTTTGGAGTATCGGGGCCGGGGTCGGCAGGTGGGGCCAACGCCGGAGCCGAGGCGGTCTACTCGGCCAACAACACCTCGCCCACTGTATAGGTGTGGCATCGAGTGGTAGCCTCACTCACTATGATACCGCTCGGAGCGGCCAGCAGTTCGGCAGCAGGACCAAACTCCCGCTCTGCACCTAAGCGTACAAGAGCCGCCTGTGCCTGTGGGGTCAGACTACCACTCAGCAGGCTAAGTTGGTCATCGAGGGGGGAAAAGCCCGGTCCCGCAGGCCGGACAGGTAGCATGGGAGCGGGTGATAGCCAGGTCCTTGCCGCCGGTGGTTTGTAGGTGGCGGGTCTTTTGACCTCTGGCGTGTAGCACTTGCCCACAATCAGGACAAGTGGGCTTCTCCTCGCTGGGTAGGAGGGCCAAGTCGCTGAGTGGAGAGGCCTGAGCCGGATCAGAGAGCATCTGGGCGCGTAAGCGGTGCAGACACTCATCCAGAGCCGTTTCTATCTCGGTAAGGGGACGCGTGGGTGTTGGCGACGCCAAGTACTCATCTGTGTATTCACCGCCTCACTCAGTGGCCCCCACTTGGCCGACAGTGCATCCATCTCTTACTCCCTCCAAATTACATAATATCTCTACCTTACACTCCATTCCTTCCTCAGTCAAGTCCCTTTGCGAAACTTTGACGCGCACCCAAAGTGTGGTAAGTGTTCAGACTTGGGGTAGAGGAATTGCTGTAGAGGCAGGCCCCCGTGCCTGCCCTCTTGGTCGTCGTACAATGTTGAGGGCTGATATC
>JBBSIX010000186.1:0-6843 GCA_038231875.1 Chloroflexia bacterium
AAGGTCAACTTGTAAGTGGTGGGTGACTGCGGGCCTGCTCCCATGACGCCCGACCCTGCGAGGCTGCTGCCATCGTAGGTTGACCCTCCAACCTGGAAGGTCGAAAGCGGATTTTGCTCGATCATACCTTCTGCGTTGGGAGGCACAACAAAGTTGGGCGCTTCTTGCCCACTGGCCGGGAAAATCACGGTGTGAATGTCGGCGCTGTTGTGCTGCCAGGTGATGGTATCGCCGACGTTGATCGTAAGTTTGGCAGGGTAGAATTGCAAGGCAACATAAGCCATGTCCGGGCTGTCCCCGCCTGAGAGCACCGTCCAATCTTGCGGCCCTGCCTGCATGACCGGTGCGGCTCCCGCTCCTGCGGTTGCACCCAGACTCAGGAGCAATATTAGCCCTGTAAGGAAAATCTTTAATTTCCGCATCGTAAATCTCCTCTGAATGTAGAGTTAGTTCAGAACGATCTGTGAGCGGGCCAGACTCAAACGGGCTGCAACACCTCCAGACTGGAGCTTGCACGACCCAGGTTGAGTTACGAATGCGCGGCGCTGGGGCAAGTACTAGTGGCTAGTATACCACTGTTGCCGCCTAATTTCAAGAGCAAAAAGGTGTAGCGCTTACCTACACCTTAAGCTGTACTTAATAGCTCTGTCGGCAGGTGAGAACGACAAGCTATAGTACAGCCTCTGTGGGCAGTCACCTTGTCCATTATCACGATGTAAGCAATCACCAGTAAGAGGGGTGTATTTTTATCTTTAGGAGGGTTCGCGCACGCCTTTGCCGCTCTTGCCCCGCGCCTGCCGCCGTTTGCTCCAAATCTTCTCCAGGCGGGTTCCTCGCAGGCGGCGTTTGAACAGATAGAGCAGGTTCTCCACGCCGTCTTTCCAGGGGAACAGCTTTGCTTCGCCGATGCGCTCGCTGTAGTGGATGTGGTACTCACCGAAGCTGACGGTGGGGTTCTCGATGGCTTCCAGCTTTATCTCCTCCGAGAAGGGCATGCCGTCGCTGGTCAGCCTGAGTTTCTTGAGCGTCCGGTTGGTCATCACCCACATGCCGGACTGAGAGTCGGCTATCCAATTGAGCCACAGGAGGCGCACAGTGAAGGTGAGGATCATATTGCCCAGCCAGTTGCGAAAGCGCATCGCCCTGGGGTCCTTCAGGGGAAAGCGGCCGGCGGACACAAAGTCGAGGTTCTTGGCCTGCATGTAGTCTATAATAGGACCGATAGAGTGGGTGGGGTATGTGCCGTCGCCGTCGGCGGTAGCCACGATGTCGCCCGTCGCCAGGGGGAAGCCGGCTTTGTAGGCGTTGCCGTAGCCCTTCTTGGTCTCAAAGACCACCTGTGCGCCCAGTTCACGCGCTATGCGCCCGGTCTCGTCGGTAGAATTGTTGTCAACCACCACCACCTGGTCAACATAGCCGGGCATAGATTTGAGGACTGCGGCTATCCCATGCTCCTCGTTGAAGCATGGAATTACCACCGACACTGTCAGACCTTTGTACACTTCTTACGCACCTCTACAGTTGGACAAGGGAGTGGCTTTACCGGCTGCTTTACGCATGCGACCTCTACCTGTTGTCGTGGGTTTGCTCTGCCTGGGACTTGAGGCGGAACAGATTGCCCTTGTTGGAAGTGCGCCGCTTGTAGGCGTCCTCCACTATTTGTTCAAGGTCTTCATTGGTGAAAAGGAAAGTCTCGGAGATCATCTGGTAGCCGCTGTGCTCGCTTGTAAGGCGCATACCGCGCACCAACAGCCCTTCCTTTAGGTCGACTACGCACACTTCCTTGATATTGTTCTGGTCTATAAAGTAGCCGATAGCTCGGAACACATCCTCGTATTCAAAGCGCGTTATACCGCTGATGTCCATCATAGCAAGGTTCCTCGTGCTGAGAGCAGTATACAGGGTCGTTCATGCCCGCCATAAAGAATCAGGAGGGACGGTCCGGCTGTGGCACTGCGATTATATCACAGCGACTCGCGCTATGCAAAAAGCAGCAAGAGGGGTAAGTGTTCAGACTTATGCTTACCCTCATACCGGCGCATTGATCCTTCAGTTCTTGGGCTATGCCCAATTCAGGCTCCTCTGAAAATAGAGTAGGGGCACGGCGCGCCGTGCCCCTACGGACGCGCACAGTTTCATTGTCGGTTGTGGCATGAGGGCCATGATTACTGGGAATGGCAAGGCAGGGCTTGGGTAGGGTAGCAGGCGTAATTATACCGAACGGTACACGATAGATAGGAGGGAGCGGGCGGTAGGCCCGCGCATCACCGACTGCTATTTGGCAGGGAACGTCCCAGGGTCCATAGTGCCGTCCAGAGCATGAAGCATGAATGTGTAAGTGGTTGCGGGAAGGTCGAAGGCGATGCCGACCTGGGTGGTCGCGCCGGGGGCGACGGGTTCTTCTACCTTAGCAAGGCTGCCCTTCTCCCCCGAATATTGCTGTGTAGCTTGCACGTCAGGAGCGAAAGTGTGGCCCCCATCATCTACCAGTTTGAAAGTTGACAGGTCGAGCTTCGCGGCTGTTGCACTTCGGTTGGTAGCATTCAGTAGTATGACGCCGAACACGCCGTTTAAGGGTTTCAGTTGTGTGCTGCCAGCGACGACCGAGGGCAAAAACTCGTATCGCTTGAACCCACTTGTCGTCAGGGTCCACCCGTTGGTCTCTAACGGCGTCCTGTAGGCGACGGCCCCCGGGTTGCCGGCAGTGGGCGTGTCGTTGCTCGGTGCCTGAGTGGGAGGCGTAGGCCCACTATCGCAGGCAGCCGCAGCGCCGGCAAAGGTAAGCATAACGACAATGCCTATCGTGTATCTCAGCGCCGTCCCTCGTTTCACTGGTTCCTCCTAACAGCTTGACCGCAACCGCGTTTCACTCCGCCATATTACTTGTTCTGCGGCAATACGCCTATGAAGGGGAGGTTGCGGTAGCGTTCTTTGTAGTCAAGGCCGTAGCCGACTACGAATTGATCGGGGATGGCGAAGCCTACGTACTGCAACCGCAAGTCTATCAGGCGCACGCTCTCACGGTCGAGCAGAGTGCAGATGCGTAGCGAGCGAGGTTGCCTGCCGCGCAGTAGCTTTAGCAGGTACGCCAGCGTCAGGCCGGTATCCACTATGTCTTCAACGAGCAGCACGTGGCGGTCCGTTATGGGGTCTTCCAAGTCTTTGAGCACGCGCACACCGCCGCTGTGCCGGGTATCGGGACCATAAGAGGAGATTGACATAAAGTCCACGCTAACCGGCATGTCGAGGGGCATAGCTCTGAGCAGGTCGGCCATAAACGGCACCACGCCCTTGAGCACGCCCACGAAATGCACAGGCTCATCAGGCTCTCCGAGCAGGCGGTAGTCGTCTGCTATCGTCTGGGCAAGCTCCTCGACACGCGCCTGTATCTCAGCCGCCGTGATGAACATCTCTATATCGGCGGCGGCCCAGGTGGGCGCAACTTGGGCATCGGGCAACAGGACGTTAGCCAAGCTGCTCCGGCTCCTCTCGCGACCGGTCGGCAGGGGCTTCGGCCTCAGCTTCGTCTTGGGGGATGCCGAACCGCTCAAGCAGGCGCTGGTAGTCTCGCCGGTATAGCAGCTTGATGCTGATCTCCGGGTAGAGTGCCCTCAGCAGGCGCAACTTGCGATTCTTGCGGCGCACGAGAGCCTGCCTCATCGTGGTCAACTCGATATACAGGTCGTACTCGGTCAGGTAGAAGTCGGGCCGGAACATCTCGATTGGCCGGCCTTCGTGCCACCGCAGGGGGAACTGGTGCGGCTCATACTCCCACTCGATGCCATAGTAGTCGAGCAGGCGGGCGAACTCGGCCTCGCTTGCGTGGTGGAACTCTACATCGCCCACCACGATAACGCCCGGCTTACCTATCGGGGCAGCCGGCTGCGTATCTTCTGCGGTTGTTGGAACTGCATTCGGAACAAGTGGGGCAAGAGAGTGGCCGTCGAGAGGGGGAGTGCCGTAGGTGGTAATTTGAGGAGAGGGATCTAGAGCCGGAGCGTTGAGGGTTTCTGGGGGGCCGCCTGGCGGCATAAGCGTAAGGGGGTCGGAAGGGGTGTTCTCCTGCGGGGGAAAGTGAGGAGAGGTATAACATTCTTCTTCCGAGGCCCCGGCCCTTTCTACGATGTTCGGTGTAATTGGCCTCTGCTTGTTCTCAGCCGTCGCCTCATCTATCAGCGGCGGCGAGTGACGTCTTGGCATATTGTCACCTTATTCCGGTCATGTGTGGCTCTCGTGTAGGCTTCTATGTGTGCTTGTTACAAGTATAACATTCTATTTATGACAAGCACAAGGGGCTTTTCCACCAATTCATGGCGATAATGACCCGGAAGTGGCCTCTATTTAGCACGCTTCGAGCACGGTGGTACGAGTTGTGCCGAATAGAGGAGACGGACAAAGCCAAACGATGGCCTGCGGTCCTATCGCCGGCCGACTAGAAAAGGAGCCGATATGGCATCACAAGTAGACCCGGCTGTGCTGGGAAAGATGACTAAGAAGCAGCGCGTTGACGCGGCCTTGCGAAATCAGCCGGTGGACCGCCCGCCGGTGTCGCTCTGGCGGCATTTTTTTGAGTGCGAGCGTAGCGCGGAGGACCTCGCGGGGGCTATGCTGGGCTTTCACAAAAAATATGATTGGGACTGGATGAAGGTGAACCCACGCGCTTCGTATCTGGTGGAGGGCTGGGGGGTACAGACGAACTATGGCAAAGGCGGGCCGGGCGACAAGCCGCAGGTGACTCAGTTTCCGGTCAACAGCGCCGCCGATTGGGCCAAGCTCAAGCCGCTCTCGACTTCCGAGGGGCCTCTGGACGAGCAGATAGAGGCGTTGGAGCGGATCTGCGAGGCGTTGGGCGGCGAAGCCTATTTCCTTGAGACGATCTTCAACCCATTGTCGGTGGCCGCCGACCTTGTGCCTGAAGGCCGCACAATGCTGGACATGATGGCTCGCGAGCCGCAGGCGGTGAAAGACGGGCTGGAAATAATCACCGAGACGTTCGTCAACTTCGCAAAGGAGTGCCTCAAGGTGGGAGCCGGCGGTATCTTCTTCGCCACCACCGAGTGGGCCAGCCGCGATATGCTGAACGAGGAGCAGTGGGAGGAATGGGGGCGACCTTACGACCTGCGTGTGCTGGAAGCGGTGCAAAGCGCGCCGTTCAACGTGCTGCACGTGTGCAAGCAGAACAACATGCTGTACTCTCTGGCCGACTATCCGGTGCACGCCATCAACTGGGCGGTAGGCTCCCCCGGCAACCCTAGCCTGCGGGATGTGCAACTCAACACCGACAAAACGGTGATAGGCGGCTACATGAACGAAACGTTGCGCGAGGGAACCCCTGCCGAGATACTGTCGGAGGCGAGGGTAGCCCGCGAACAGACCGGCGGACGTCGTTGGATCCTCGGTCCGGCCTGCTCAATACCTGTGGACTGCCCGGAGGAGAACGTGCGCGCCGCCAGAAATGCCGCCGAACAGGTGCAAGGTCTGCTCTAGACCGCAGCCTGTTCCAACATCTTGAACGAATAAAAGGAGTTTACAATGGGAGATAAGAGTGTTACAAAAGTAGGCGCGAGTACCGCGCCCAGGGGGGAAATGGGACAGAAGTATCTGGCAGCCGGGGTGACGATGGGCATGAGGATGTGGGACAACGAGTCGCCACGCGAACCCAAGCCCGTAGATGTGTGCCCCTACGAAACGGTAGGCTATGTGATTGGCGGGCGCGCCGAACTGCACTTAGAGGGACAGATGGTGCTGCTTGAGCCGGGCGACTCGTGGGTGGTGCCCAAAGGCTCGAAGCACACCTATAAGATTCTGGAAACCTTCACTGCAGTGGAGGCTACCCACCCGCCGGCCTTCGCTCACAGTAGAGATGAATAGGGATTGATATGCAAACAGGAGTGGTGTTCCCCCAGACCGAGATCGGGGCCGACCCGGCGACTATACGCGACTACGCTCAGGCCGTCGAAGGCATGGGCTACAGTCACATCCTTGCCTACGACCACGTGCTGGGGGCTGACACCCGCAGCCGCCCGGACTGGCGCGGGCCTTACACCAGCGAAACCTTGTTCCATGAGCCGTTCGTGCTGTTCGGCTACCTGGCAGCCGTAACGCAGAAGGTGGGCCTCGTCACCGGGGTGATCATCCTGCCGCAGCGTCAGACTGCACTGACGGCCAAGCAAGCGGCGGAAGTAGACGTACTCAGTGGTGGACGCCTGCGCCTGGGGGTCGGCGTGGGCTGGAACGAGGTGGAGTATACGGGCCTCAACGAGGAGTTCGGCAACAGGGGCAAGCGTATCGAGGAGCAGATAGAGGTGCTTCGCAAGCTGTGGACCGAGCCTGTGGTGGACTTTCAAGGACAATACCACACAGTACCGGGGGCCGGCATCAACCCCTTGCCGGTGCAGCGTCCTATCCCAATCTGGATAGGCGGATCAGCCGAGGCTGTGCTCAGGCGGATAGCTCGGATAGGCGACGGCTGGTTCCCCCAGATGCCTCCCAACGAGCAGGCACGCGATATGCTGGAGCAACTCCGCAGCTACACCCGCCAGGCAGGCCGAGACCCCGCGTCGGTGGGTATCGAGGCCCGCATCACCCTGCGCGACCCCGATCCAGATAGCTGGCGCCGGCAGTATACAGGCTGGCAGCAACTTGGGGCCACCCACATCGGCATCAATACAATGGGTCTGAACCTCCCCTCGCCCCAGGCGCATCTCGACATGCTCGAACGCTTCAAGCAAGAAGTACTTTGAAGGGGCGATACGGCTTACTAAGCCTATCTGCTGAATTGCCCAACCCCAGGTATTTACACCTGAACTTGCACTATTCTCCAAAGCGTATATAATACACCCT
>JBBSIX010000187.1:0-6830 GCA_038231875.1 Chloroflexia bacterium
GGAAGCGGTTCGGGGCCTTCGTTTGTGCCGCCGGTGGCGTATAGATAGGCCGCCACCACGATATTGTTGGCGTCCACGCCCGTTGCCCGGCTCACAGCGTCCAGCGCGAACTCAGGCGCTCCCAGCGATGCCAGGTAATCCGCGCCGTTTTCGTGCCGGCCATCGAGGGCTGCATGCAGCAGTCCGGCGTCGAGCATCACGCGGGCGATGCCGTTGACCAACAGTTCCTCGGTGCCTGCGTGCGGGGCCAGCCACACGGTTGACCAGTCGCACATCTTGGTCCAGCGCGGGCTGATTACGATCAGCTTTTTGTCCATCAAACGCACCATGCGCTGCAACTGGTAGGCATACACCGGGTGCGTCTCGTAGATACTGTCGCCTATCGTGAGGATGCAGCCCGACTTCATGCGGGTATCGAGGAAGTTGTTGGTGGGCGCGGGGTAGCCGAGCATATCGCCCAGCACCTGGAGGGCGGGGGCTTCCTGGCTGCGGCCATCATAGTCTATGTTGTTGGTGCCCAGGCCCAGGCGCGCTACTTTTTGCAGCACATAGTTTTCCTCGTTGGTCAGCTTGGGCGAGGCCACTACCCCCAACTGCCCGCGCATGCCGTTCAACTTGGAGGCCACAAGGTCGAGCGCCTCCTCCCAGGTGGCCGTGACCAGGCGACCGTCGCGCCGCACGAGGGGTAGGCTCAGGCGGTTGTTGGAGTTGATCCAGTCCTGGGCGAAGCGGCCTTTCACGCAGGTCAGCCCATCGTTGAGGCCGAGGGCATCGTCGCTGCGTACCTCGTAGATCGTATTGCGGGTGGAGCCAAGTTTGATGGTGCAGCCTACCGAGCAGGAGTTGCAGGTCGTTTCGGTCTTGCGCTGCCACCAATGGTGCTCCATCTTGAGATTGATGCGGCTGGAAAGCGCACCTACCGGGCACACTTCCACACACTGACCGCACGACACGCAGGGCGTTTCGAGCAGCGACTTGCCGAACGGCGCGTCAATCAGCGACTCCAGCCCCCGCTCGACAATCGAGAGGGCCGTCGCGCCCACTACCTCGTCGCACACCCGCACGCACCGCCCGCACATCACACAACGGTCGCGGTCAATATCAATAGCAGGAGAAAGCCGCTCTGAGGGGCGCACCACTTTGGGCCGGCGGGTGTCGATGCCGGTCACTCCGTATTCATAACCGTAGTCTTGCAGGCGGCAGTCGCCGTTCGCCTCGCAGATCGGACAGTCCACCGGGTGGTCGGTGTCGAGCGCCTCCATGATCATGTTACGCTGCTGCCAAACCCGCTCGTTGATGGTGCGTACCTCCATGCCGTCGGCAACGGGCGTAGAGCAAGATGTTACCAACTCGAACCCCTTTCTGCCCGATACCTCGACCACGCACATGCGGCATGCGCCGAACGCCCGCAGGCCGGGTATGTAGCAAAAGTTGGGTATCTCCAGGCCGACCTTACGGCAAGCGTCCCACACGTAAGTGTTGACGGGAACTTGCACCGGCACACCATCTATTATTACCGTTACATCTTTGGCATCTGCCATTACCTGCTCCTCGAAGTGTAGACTGAATTACCGAAGCCAATTGTCAACTTGTAGGCCTCGTATTCGGCTGAAGTGCTTTTCGTTGTTTGTAATCAGCGTCAAGCCATGTTCCACAGCCGTTGCCGCAATCAATATGTCGGCATCTCCTATAATCACGCCACGTCTGCGTAAGTCCCCGTAAATAGCTGCTCCCTGCCTTAGCACCTCTTCATTTAGGGGCAGCACTATGTTCCGTTGTGTAAACTGCTCAAACAAGCGTAGCCTCGTAACTGCTCCTTTTGCATTGAGACCCTTTAGCACCTCATACTGTGTCATTGCTGAAATAGTGTAGAGCCCATGCACCGCCCGATAAGCCTGAGCATTTGCGAGGGCCTGGGGTTGCCCTCGCATCAGATAAGAGAGGGTGTCGGTATCAAGAAGCGTCTGGGAGGGCATCGGAAAAGAGATCCTCAGGTCTTCGAGTCGACCAGTTACTACGGTCCAGCATCACTTGCTCTATTTCGTCTATTTCCTCATCTGATAGGTCTTCGTATATCTTTTGTAGCAGTTGCAAGGGATCTTCGACAGACTCCACAGACCTGACGGACAATTTCACGCGCTGCCCCTCAACTAGCGCTTCGTGTATGTCCGTTAGTGGGCGGAACATCCCATTCTCATAAACTGCTTCAATATCTTCGTTAACCACTTCCGCGCCAACTTGCTGTTCGGTGATATCTTGCATACTCTTACTCCTCTCTTTTAGCATTGGCGTGGACAAAACAGCACTCTTGTTATCGGTTATCGCCCTTGTACGCGCCGGCATGCTTTATCACTTTATCGACTCACCGTCAGCCCCTGTGTATCGCCGGCCACTGGGCCGATTTCCTTCGTGTATTGATTGCCGTACTGATTGATAGCTCCGAACTGCCGCCGATACCGTTCGCCTATCCTGGCGGGCAGGAACTGCTCCTCCACCGCCAGGGCGTGTATCGGACAGGTGTTGGTGCGGCAATACTTCTGGGTGATATGCTCGTCGAACTCCTCGCGGAAGTACCGCAGGCCGCCCAGCAGGGGCAAGGGGGCCGTCTGGCCGAGGCCGCACAACGACATCTCCACCACGTGGTCGCTCCACTTGAGCATGATCGGTATATCTTCCGGCTTGCCGCCGCCTAGCGCCACCCGGTCCACCATGTGGAGCAGGTTCTTGGTGCCCACCCGACACGGCACGCACTTGCCGCACGACTGGTAGCGATTGAACCGCCCGAAGTAGCGGCTCATGTCCACGATGCACGTCCTATCATCGTACACCACATAGCCGCCCGAACCCATCGTGCCGCCGTACTGGTCCAGCGAGTCGAAGTCCATGATCGCATCGAGGTACTGGTCGGGCAGGCAGCCGCCGGAGGGACCGCCCGTCTGGATCGCCTTGAAGGGGTGTCCCTCCAGGGTTCCGCCGCCGCACACCTCCACAAGTTGGCGCATCGTCAGGCCCATCGGCAGTTCGTATATGCCGATGGTGCGACTCGAACCCATTAGCGTGAACAGCTTGGTGCCTTTACTTTTCTCCGTACCTATGGCCGAAAACCACTGCGGACCATTCACGATTATGTGGGGCACACAGGAGATCGTTTCGGTGTTGTTCACCACAGTGGGCAGGTTGAACAGGCCCGCCTCCACAGAACGAGGCGGCTTGGTGCGGGGCATGGCGCGCTTGCCCTCGATGCCGAACATCAAGGCCGATGCCTCGCCCGATATATATGCCCCTCCGCCCATCTGCACGTCCATGTGGCAGGAGAAGCCCGAGCCCATGATGTTGTCACCCAACAAGCCCGCAGCATAAGCCTGCTCGACGGCCACTTTGGTGCGGTGGATCGCCAGAGGATATTCGTCACCTACATATATATAGGCCCAGGGTGTGCCCACCGCATATGCCTGTATGATGAGGCCCTCGATTATCTGGTGAGGGTTGCCTTCGTGCAGGGCGCGGTCTTTGAAGACGTTCGGCTCGCCCTCGTGCGAGTTGCAAATCACATACTTGGGGGATTTGCGCGCCTTGCGCCCGCCCGCCCACTTGATGCCTGTGGGAAAGCCGGCCCCGCCACGACCCCTCAGCCCGGCGTCCGTCACCATCTGTATCACTTCGTCAGGGCTCATGCTGAACAGCACTCGCTTGAGCGCTTCGTAGCCGCCCCTGGCTAAGTAGTCGTCTATCGCTTCGGGGTCCACGTAGCCCAGGTTACGCCCCACCACGCGCTGCTGAAGCCGCCAGTAGTCAAGCTCCTTCGCCGGCGGAATGCCGCGCAGCCCAAGCTCGGCGCCGTCCCACTCCTCGGTGCCGTAGATACACACCGCAAGGTCGGGCCGCAGGTCGTTGAGTTGGAGCACGCTATGGAGTAGATCGGGTACTTTGTCCGCCGTGACATGGCCGTAGGAGACGCGCGGCATACCGGGCAGGATGATGTCCACCTGCGGTTCAAGATAGTAAGCGCCCATCGGCCCGGCCCGCCGCACGATAGCCTTTACGTTGTTATCAGCCAACCAGTTGCGGATCGCCTCGAAGGTGGCGATCACCCCATGCGCTACCGAGGAAGAACCCCAAGGCACGATGATAACCGGCACATCGGCCTGGGTCATGGTGGCTTGCCAGCGTTTGCGAGCCGCCGCCTGCCGCGCCTCAAACTGCTCCTTCGTGATTTGAGTGCGCCGCCGGACGTCCATTGGATAATAGTGCGCTACTTCGCTCATTTGTCTGCTCCAGTGCTCTTTACGAGATAATCGCTGATGAAGTAGAGGCCTGAATTGGGCCTGAATGGTGCAAAGCACATGACCCAAGAACCTACCGTGCCTGCCCCTACTAATTACCTTCTTTCATATTCAGGATTGGCCTCTTTAACCATGTCAAATGTATACTCCGGCTCGTTGGAGCTATAAGCGCTTTCCAGAGCCGCCACAGCCAGGTCTGTCCAGTCCTCCCTCTCCTCATCGGCTTCCGTCTCATGGAGAACTGTGACGATGAGCTGAGTATCCGGTTCCAACTCGAACGGTTCGTCCAGGACGATCTTATTGCCGTCGAAGTGGGCAGGTATAGTTATGGATCTCATCCCGCGTTCTTCATTCACTGCTCTCTACTCTTACCATTCCACGCCCCACTTGACTGGGCTGCCGTCAAGCCTGGCTTTTCGAGCCTGTTGCGTGCCCCTGGTTGGGAGTGGGGGGCATACTCTCGGTGGCTTGCTCGACACCGGCGGAAGGCGTTTTGTCCGACACCTCGCTGCTGACGCCGATGGGCGTGAAGCGTGCCACATCGAAATCAGCATACAACTCGTCGGCTGTAGGCCCAAAGCCGTGGCTCTCCTCCCATGCGGGCCTGTGCCCGCCGGTCAGGTTGTCGCCCACCGGCTTGTCGTCGCCCGCCTCGTACCACTGAGTGATAATGGCGTCCATCTTTTCAGGGGTAACATGCGAATAGTAGGTTCCCTCGATCTCCACCAGAGGGCCCAGGTCGCACGCACCCAGGCAGATAGACTGCGGCTCAAAGGTAAAAACGCCGTCGGGCGAGGTTTCGCCGGGACCGACCGAGAGCCGGTGCTCTACCGCCCCGCGCACGTTGCCCGCCCCACGCACATAGCAACCCGTACCCTCGCACGACATGATAACATGCCCGCCGCGCGGCGTGTAGCGGAAGAACGAATAGAAAGTAATCACCCCGTATACGTCGGCTGCCGGCAGTCCAAGCTCCACCGACATCTGCTCGGCGGCATCCTGGGTGATATAGCCGAACTTGACCTGCATCTCCTGTAGCACAGGTATCATCGCCTCAACCGGGTCTACGTGCTTGTAGCGGGCGACAATGGCCGAAACCTGCTCAGGCGGGATAGCCCTCGTCGGCGAGATAGCCGTGCTGTCAGCCAGGGGCTGTATCGGCGCACGCTCCTCATAGGGCGCGAGGTCTCCGCTACGCACCCCGCTCAGGTCCGACCCATTCAGTTCCGCTCCACCCTGGTCTCCGTTCATTCGGGGCCTCCTCCTACCTGTCCACTTCCCCCACCACAATATCAATCGAGCCGATATTGGCTACCACGTCAGCTATCATTGCGCCTTCGGACATGACGGGCAGCGCGCCCAGGTTGACGAACGAGGGGGCGCGGTTGCGGGCGCGATAGGCGTGGTTCTCGCCGTTGGAAACAATGTACCAACCAAGCTCGCCTTTGGGCGACTCCACAGCCGAATAGTACTCGCCTACCGCGGCGCGGAAGCCGTGTATCACCAGGATAAAGTGACGCTGCATCGCTTCGATTGAGGTCATAGTTTCCTCTTTGGTGGGCAAGGCCACGCGGATGTCGCGTGTGAGCACAGGGCCGCCGGGCAGTTGGTCCATCGCCTGACGTATCAGCTTGACGCTCTGGCGCATCTCCTCCATCCGCACCAGGAAGCGGTCGTACACGTCGCCGTGCGTGCCGATGGGTATCTCAAAGTCGAGGCGATCATATACCGCGTAGGGCGTGGCTTTGCGAACGTCGTAGGCCACACCCGAACCACGCAGGCTAGGCCCCGTCAGCCCCCACTGGATGGCATCCTCGGCGGAGATGACCCCCACGCCCTTCACGCGGCGCAGGAAGATCGGGTTCTCGGCCAGCAAGCTGTCATACTCTCTCAGGCGCTGCGGCATAATGCCCACAAAGTGCTCCAACTTCTCCATAAAGCCGGGGGGTATGTCTTTCGGGAAACCGCCCACTCGCTGCGCGTTGAGGGTGAGGCGCGCCCCGGTCTGCATCTCAAGCAGGTCGAGGATAAGCTCGCGCTCTCGCATGGCATACAGAAAGACCGTGATGGCCCCCAGGTCCATAACGTGCGTGCCTAACCACAGCAGGTGAGAGGCAATGCGCTGCAACTCGGAGAATAGCACCCGCAGGTACTTGGCCCGCTCCGGTATCTCGATGCCCATGAGCTTTTCGACCGTTTGCACAAAGGCCAGGTTGCCGGTGAAAGCGGCCACGTAGTCGGTACGGTCGGTCCAGGGCACGAACTGGTTGTACATCCTGTACTCGCCCAGCTTCTCGATGCCCCGGTGCAAATAGCCCAGGTCGGGTATGCACTTGTTGACCACCTCGCCGTCCAACTCCAACACCACGCGCAACACCCCATGCGTCGAAGGGTGCTGCGGCCCCAGGTTCAAGGTCATCGTGTCGGTGCTGGGCACTACCGAATTCAAGTCCGGCCCAATGCCGGTAGTCACCACCGCCTGGTTCACATCGGTGCCGTCGGTTTTTTGCCCGGTAATAGGATCAAGGTCGCGTTCTTCAATAGCCA
>JBBSIX010000188.1:0-6829 GCA_038231875.1 Chloroflexia bacterium
AGCCCAATTCAGGCCCCTACAGTTTATCTCTTACAGTTTCCCCAACCCCGAATCTGATCCTTTACCGCTCATCTTGCATTTGCATGGGTAGCTTAGGTATACTACAGTTAGTTCATCGGCTGGCGTCAGGGGGCTTTCAATGACTGTGGACACTCATGAGCCGCGAATGCGTGTTGCACTAGCGGAGGAAATTACCGATATTGATCTCACGGCGCTCCAAGGAAGTTGGGGTGTGGAGCAGTATTTACGCCTCACTGACCAGACTAGTCGTCTCATAGAATTTACTGATGGTCGTATCGAGGTCTTGCCGATGCCTACAGAGAATCACCAGGCGATGCTTGAGTGTCTCTTCCTTGCGCTACGCGCATTCATTGAGCAAACCAGTGGGAAAGTGCGCTTCGCACCTTTACGACTCCTGGTCCGTGAGGGCAAATTTCGGGAACCGGACATTCTACTCTTACGAGATGCGCGGGATCCGCGGCGTCAGAACCGCTATTGGCTTGGGGCGGACCTGGTGGTTGAAGTCGTGAGTGAGGATGATCCCGAACGGGACATCACAGTCAAGCGTACAGATTATGCCGATGCAGGCATCCCTGAATACTGGATCGTCAATCCCATGAACGAGACCATCACCCTCCTTGAGCTCCAGGGCAACACCTATGTGGAGCATGGTGTCTTCGTCCGTGGCGAGCGTGCCTCCTCGAAGCTACTTGAGGGCTTCGGTGTGAATGTGAGTGAAGTGTTTGACGCGTCGTAGTGCCTCTGGATGCGCTCACCGGCAACCGTTATGCGTACGGCCCCGACACACAGTTGAGGTAGGCTCCAGTGTGGCGTCGACCGAGATAGACGCCAACACCTTCTTCCCCAACTGCCAAACCCCTTAGACCAGCCGCAGGTCCGGCGGGCTGAGGAATGAGAGAAGGGTGAGCTACTTTCAAGTAAGCTCACCCTTCTGCTTGGCCGGCGCACCCACCAGACGAGGCGCTGCCTTGCCAAAGAGGGGTAATGTCCTTTACAATTAAACTCTGTGGTTTTTGGACACTTGGCCGCAGGGTCAAAAAGTGCCGAGTTTAGCATCTAAACAGGAGGGCGGCTTGCCCTCTACAGGTTTCGTGCAACAAGGAGGTTGACGAATGCAAGTTACCGAGAGGCCCGCTGGAGCCGGTGGGGAGATAAAAGTAAACAGCGACAGGCACAATTTGTCGCCTGCCCTCCTATATGAGCATGCGCTACGCAACGGCGAAGGGGAGTTGGCCGCGAGCGGACCCCTGGTGGTGAGCACCGGCCAATACACGGGCCGCTCGCCCAAAGACAAGTTCGTAGTGGAGGAGCCTTCCAGCCGGGATAATATTTGGTGGGGCAGCGTAAATCAGCCCCTCCCCGAAGATAAGTTCGAGCCTATCCGCGAGCGGATGTTCGAGTATATACAGGACAAAAAGCTCTATTCGCAGGACCTGTATGTGGGCGCCGACCCTGAGTATCGCCTCAAGGTGCGCATCTTCACCGAAACAGCCTGGGCCGCCCTCTTTGCTCACAACCTCTTTATACGCCCCACTGCACAGGAGCGCATGGACTTTCAGCCCGACTTCGTGGTGCTGGACGTGCCTTCGTTCCACGCCAACCCAAAGGAGGAGGGAACCCGCACCGAGACTTTCATCGCCCTCAATCTCGGCCAACGCCTGGTGCTTGTCGGCGGCACCGAATACGCCGGCGAGATCAAGAAGTCCATGTTTACCGTGATGAACTACGTGCTGCCGATGCGTGGCGTGCTCTCGATGCACTGCTCGGCCAACATAGGCGAAAGTGGCGATACGGCTCTTTTCTTCGGGCTGTCGGGAACCGGCAAAACTACCCTCTCCGCCGACCCCAGCCGCATCCTGATCGGCGACGACGAGCATGGCTGGAGCGATCACGGGGTGTTCAACTTCGAGGGAGGCTGCTACGCCAAAGTAATCAAGCTGTCGGAAAAGGCCGAGCCTGACATCTGGCAGGCGTCGCACCGCTTCGGCACGCTGCTCGAAAACGTGGTGATGGCCCCCGACAGCCGCAAGCTCGACCTCGACAACGCACAACTCACCGAGAACACCCGCTCGGCCTATCCGATTGATTTTATCTCCAACGCCTCGCTCACAGGCACCGGCGGCCACCCGCAGAACATCATGATGCTCACCGCCGATGCCTTCGGCGTGATGCCCCCGATAGCGCGCCTTACGCCCGAACAGGCGATGTACTACTTCCTGTCGGGCTACACAGCCAAGCTGGCCGGCACCGAGCGCGGCATAACTGAGCCTGAGCCGAACTTCTCGGCTTGCTTCGGCTCGCCTTTCCTGCCCTTGCCGCCGATGACCTATGCGCGACTGCTGGGAGATAAGATACGTAAACACGGCTCCGACGTGTGGCTGGTCAATACGGGTTGGACGGGCGGCCCCTACGGTGTGGGCAAGCGGATGAGCATCGCCTATACCCGCGCTATGGTCAGCGCCGCCCTCGACGGCTCGCTGGCGCAGGTAGAGACGCAGGAAGACCCTGTATTCGGGCTGCACGTGCCGGTAAGTTGCCCAGGCGTGCCCAGCGAGGTGCTGTGGCCCCGTAACACCTGGGCCGACAAAGATGCCTACGACCGCGCCGCCCAAAATCTGGCCCAGCGGTTCAAGGATAACTTCACCAAGTTCGCAGACCAGGTGTCGGAGGAAGTGCGTAACGCAGGGCCTCGGTAGGCAGAACGATCCGGCGTTGTAGGGGGCTGAATTGGGCTATGCCTAATTCAGCCCCCTACATTTTAGGTTTAGGTCTACAGGCATAGTGCATCACAGGCGGCTCGCCCTCTATGCGGAAGCGAGCTTTGCCCGCACTTCCTCGGCATCGAGGCCAACCACCAGCGCCACCTTTTGCCGCGAAGCTTCGCCCGATACAACGCTTACCGCCTGCTTGGGTACGCCCAGCATTTTCGCCAGGAACTCGACCAGGGCACGATTGGCGGCTCCATCTACGGGCGGGGCGGTGAGGGCTATTTTGAGCGCGCCGTTGTGCAGGCCCACTACCTTATTGGCGGAGGCCCTCGGCGCTACGTACATTTTTAGCGTGACGCCGCCGGCTGTTTGCGCGATGGCAGCGTCCATATCGGACTTCACGAAGCCTTTCGGCTCCCTGCTACGCTCTTTGCCCGGATACTCTCTTTCAGTCCTGCTGTTTCGCGCATCATATCGCGCGCGTTCTCGATTGAGGGCTGCGATGGAGGCGCGCCGGCTATCATAGCGGCGATCTCGTACTCCTGGTCCGGGCCGGCTAGTTCGTCCACCTGGGTGCGGGTGCGCTCGCCGCTTACCAGCTTGGTGATTTTGAAATGATTGTCGGCGAAGGCCGCTATCTGGGGCAGGTGTGTGATGCACAACACCTGGTGCGAGCCGGTCAGCCCCCAGAGCTTCTCGCCCACCACGCCGCCGCTTCTGCCTCCCACGCCCACGTCTACCTCATCGAACACCAGCGTGGGGGTCATGTCGGCCTCCGACAGGATAGACTTGAGGGCCAGCATCAGGCGCGAGGTCTCGCCGCCGGAGGCCACTTTAGCCAACGGCTTGAGCGGCTCGCCGGGGTTGGGTGAGATAAGGAACTCCACGCGGTCCACTCCCTTGTCGGAATAGGCCCACAGCCCTTCCCTGCCGGGTAGAGGCACGCCCTCTAAGGAGGGGGTTTGCGCCACGTCCACCTTGAATTGGGCCGAACCCATCAGCAGGCTCTTTATCGCCTCCTCGACATCCAGCGACATGCGCGCGCCTGCCTCTGTGCGCCGTTCCGACATGCGCGCGCCCAATTCGCCTATTTTCGCGGCCAGGCGCTCGCTCCGCTCTTGGAGAGCCGCCACCCTCTCCTCGCTGTTGGAGATGCCTTCCAACTCCTGGGAGGCGCGCTCTCCAAAGGCGATAACGTCCTCCAGGGTAGGGCCATACTTGCGCTTCAACTCGTGCAGCATTGACAGGCGTTCTTCTATCTCTTCTAGACGTTCAGGGTCGTGCTCTACCGTTTCGCGGTAGACGCGCATGGTGCGCCCAAGCTCCTCCACGCCTTCATAGAGGGCATCGAGGCTGGGAAGGTGCCCTTCCATCGAGGGGTCGAGGCGGGCCAGGTCGGCCATGTGGCCCGAAGCCTCCCCCAGGGCATCACGCACCGTAGCAGAGGATGCGGATGCAGCCCCCCTACCTCTACCGTACCCCTCGTCTTCGTCCGACTCGATAAGCAGCGCATAAATGCGGTCGCACAATGAGGAGAGCCGCTCGGCGTTGGCGAGGCGGGTGCGTTCGCCTGCAAGTTCGGTATCCTCGTTCGGCTGCACCCCTGCTTTCTCGATCTCCTCTACCTGATAGGCGAGGAGGTCGGCGCGGCGGGCAAGCTCTCGCTCGTCGCGTTGGAGGTCGCGCAGTTCGCGCTGCGTCGAGCGCAGCTGTCCCACAAGGTCGGCCATCTCGCGCCGTTCTCGGTCCAGCCCTGCGTACTGGTCGAGCAGGTCAATATGAGTGGCGGGGCGCAAGAGGGAGACGTGCTCGCTCTGGCCGTGTACGTCCACCAGCAGTTCGCCTATCTGCTGCAAAAGAGGCAGGTTGACCATGCGCCCGTTCACGCGGGCCACCGTGCGCCCGGAGGGGTTTATCTCCCGCGAGACGATCACCGAGTCGTCGCTGCCGTCCTGGGTGTCGGAGAGGCCGCCTTCCTGCAAAATAGCGCGCAAGGCCCCAAGAGGCTCCGGCTGCATAGTGGTAAGGTCGAACAGACCCTCAACGCGGGCGGAAGGCGCGCCGTGCCGCACGAACTCCGGCCCAACGCGGGAGCCGAGCAGCGCGCCCAGGGCATCAATGATGATGGACTTGCCCGCGCCCGTCTCGCCGGTGAGGGCGTTAAAGCCCCGGCCCAAGCGTAAGTATAGCTTGTCTATAATGGCAAAGTTGGAGATGTTCAGTTCGGCGAGCATTTTGGTCGGGCTGTAGGTCTCAGAGATTTGGCTAGGATAGTTAAATTATACCACAGGGGAAAGACGTTTTTGCTTTGGATAGGGACTGGTAATTCAGCCCGCTCATGCCTCGGCATCGCAGGCTCCCGCAACGAAGGCATGATACTTTTGCGCCGAAAAGTATCATGCCTTGCAAGAGTGTGATACTTAAGTAACACACAAATCAGAAGGGGCCGGTACCAGCCGACCCCTCTCCTTTGGCAGTAAATCCATACCGCCCATGCCGCCGGGCATTGGAGCACACCTCAGAGCTATTTGCGCTCGTCGTAAGCAGATTGCATCAGCAGATTGCCCGTGTGGGCATCGAAAACCTGCATGGCGTGCCTAAAGCCCAGCCGTTGGTGGGTGCTCAAGGGGCTGTAAACGGCGAAATCTCCACTGTATACAACGTAGCACAGCAGGACATCGCCGGCTGTTTGCAAGGTCGAAGCACCTACTAATTGCCTCTTGAGCGCCTTAGTTGTAAGGAACTGAATCGAGTCGATCCGGGGTGCGGAACCCTCGACCGCAATCTTCCCCATGCCCCTGCTCAGGCGTTGAGCGAATCGGCGCGCGTCCTCTTCTGTGAATGCCGGACTGTTCGGCCCTGCGTCCGGGATGGAGGGCTGAATCGCCGGGCTGCCGGTCTGAGGCATGCTACTGTGGGGGTTGTCATCATTTCTGGAAGGGGGCACTTGGGGATCAGGCCCGACCTTTGGTTGTTCTACGGGCACAGAAGTAAGCTGCGCGTTTGCTATGGAGTGGGCTGGCGCTGCCTGGGAAGCCGAGGCTCCGATAAGACCTTGAGAGTACGCTACGCCAATGACGGCGGCTATCAGTAAGAGTGCCAACGCACCTGCTAAGTAAGAACGGGTTGTTTGCATTTTAGTGTCCTCCGTTTGTGAACATGGGGCTACTCACTCTCATCCTAGCAAGAAGGGACGGTGTTGTCAATCACATCTTGCCTTTTATTGAGGCAAAATTGCACTTGGCGCTACTTCAGCAGTGGTCCACGAGGAGTGCTGGGCAAAACAAAAGCAGGTCGGGGTAAGCACCGACCTGCTTTTGTTTTGTCCCCCGAGAGGGACGTTTAGTAGTCCATGCTGCCGGGCATGGGGGCACACCTCAGAGCTACTTGCGGTCGTAAGCGCGTTGCATCAGCAGATTGCCTGTGTGTGCGTCAAAAACTTGCATGGCATGCTTATAAACGATATCAACACCTTGCTCGCCGGTATCGACGGCAAAATCGCCACTGTACACTACGTAGCACATCAGTAGAGAGTCACTGCTTACCTTTATCACTGTAGGCTCACTCAACTGCTTATTAAGCGCCGACAGCGGTAAGAACTGTATCTTATCAATTGTAGGTGCGTTCCCACTTACTCTAATGGTTCCCATGCCGTGCTCATTCTTGTCATGAACAAACTGCCGCACATCCCCCTCTGTGAACGCCGGACTGTTCGGCCCTGCGTTTGGGATGGAGGACTGGATCGCCCGGCTGCCGGTCTGAAGTGTAGTGCCGGTGTCGCTATCGTCATTCCTACTGGAAGGCGGTAGAGCAGAATCGGCTGGAACCTTTGGATAGTCTACCGGCAGAGAAGTAGCTTGCGTGGTGACGCCGGCGCGCAACTGTGCTGCTTGTGAGGCAGAGGCTCCGATCAGACCTTGAGAGTACGCTACGCCAATGACGGCAGCTATCAGTAAGAGTGATACCGCTGGCAAACTCCGCATGAAAGAGCCACAGTCATGCTGCAATGCGATAGAGTCTCTCGAACGTCGATAGGCGCGCTTTGGCATGTGGGCGTTCATCCAGCCAATCACTGACCCTCATCAGATTGATCGCCGAGG
>JBBSIX010000189.1:0-6820 GCA_038231875.1 Chloroflexia bacterium
ACGCCGGTATATCGGAGTGCGCGGCGAAGATTATCTGTACTACCGCCAGCGTTTGCCTGGGTGGAGGCCCGTCCTGTCGGTACTGGCTCTCGTGCTACGCAGTTTTAAGCGGCTGGAAAGAATGATGGCCGGCGGCTAGCCGGTTGACCGGGTGCTATGAATATTTCCCTGACAGTAGATGACCTGCCGCGCATCCTGGTTATGCTGGTGCTGGCGGCTGTGCTGGGTTGGTTCGCCGCCCTGCTGGCGGGCGGGCGCGTGCCCCTGGGCTTCTTTGGCGCGGTCCTCACCGGGCTGCTCGGAGCCTGGGTTGCTATTGAGTTGGTGCGCCCACGTATACCCTTCACCCTCCCCCAGGAACCCGCCCTCGATGGGGTGATGTTGGTGACGGCGGGTATAGGGGCATTTGTGACCGCCCTGGTCTGGTGCCTGCTTACCTCCCGCCTGGCGCGTATGTGGCGGTAGAGCATGGAGCATAGAGCATAAGGAGGATTGCCCAAGTGGAACAAGACCCAATGCAACCGGAACAGCCGGAGCGACCTGCGGACCAACCTATCCCTGAAACTCCCGCACAGGGGCCGCCCCTACAACCCTATGCACCCTATACTCAGGAGGCGCAGCCTCCCCAGCAAGAACCTCAGCCTCAGACTACAGTCTACTCACCCTATACGCCCCCGCCCTCGCAGCGTCCCCAACCGGAGCAGCCGTATGCGGCCCCCCCACCTATGCAGCCGGCGGAGCCTGTGCAGCCCTACTATGGCGGGCAGCCGGGCGCGCCGCCCTCTGTGCCGCCTTATGATCAACAGCCTCTGGGCCAGGCGCCTTACGCTCCGCCGCCGCAGTACCCTCAACAGCAAGCGGGTGGACCGCAAGGCATACCCCCTGCGGGACAGTATCCCCAGTACGGCCCCGGATACGCACCACCGGCACAAGCGCCCCGTAAGTCCGGCGGCGTGCCGGTCTGGTTGTGGGTGGTCGGCGGCTTGGTGTTGGCCGTCTTGCTGGGTTGCGGGCTTATCACATTCCTGATAGCCCAGTCGGTTCAGTCGTTCGGCAAGTCGGTAGAGAGGTCGTTTTCGAGCATAAGCGTCAGTCTCGGCAACCCGGCTGTACTCAACACAACGCTTTTCTACAGCGAGCTCTCCTCCGGCCAATTCGAGTCTGCCAGGCAGTATCTGTCACAGGACATGAAGGATAAGTACGGGGCCGACGAGTTGCGCTCGATGTGGCAAAAGCTGGAAGATGCACAGGGCAAGATAGTGCCGGGCTTCCCGGAGGCTGCCGGCTCCTCCTCTAAAGCAGCCACGACTGCCACGGTAAACCAGACTTTGACCTCCTCGAAAGGGCAGAATTACCCCGTCACCCTCACCCTGGAGGACAACGGCAATGGAGAGTGGCTGATTACAGGGGCAAGCCCTTCGCTGATACCGGAGCCTTAGCAAGGCCCCCTCTGAGTGAGTTCGCCCGCATCCTCTGTTCTCAGAGAGAGGTCCAGCAAAATGCCGCGCATGTGGTCGCACAGGGCTGCGGGCGCGTGCGGTGCCTTTGTGGTAGTTGGGTTGACGGCGGCCCAGTGGTGGCTTGTCACTCAGCGCGGCACCGGCCTGGCCGCATGGTGGCTGCTGCTGTTGCTTGCCCCCGGCGTCACGGCTGCCCACCTTGAACGGCTGCATGCAAACGCGCCGGCATGGGCAGCCGGAGCGCGGGCAGGCCTCGTCACAGGCCACCTTGCGGCCCTTCTGCTGATAGTGTGGTTGGTAATAGGGGTGCTCACTACCGATTGGACTGCATACGGCGAAAAGGTGGAGCCGGAGACGGCCGGCGCCGTACACGCTGCGGCCATACCTGCCACAACACTATTGGGGCTGGTGACGGCGGCGGTGGCCTATGCAGGCTGTGTGCTGGCCGGGTTGCTTGGCGCGCTCTTGTATGCCGGCCTGAGAAATATGGTAAAGTAAGAGCGATATGGACATACTAACGAGCATCCTGTCTGGTTTTGGGTTGGCGGCGCCTGCCGGGTTGAACGCCTGGTTGCCCCTGTTGATCACCGGGCTGGCCGCGCGCTTCCAACTGTTCGGCCTCAAGTTGAACGCCCCGTTCGACACCCTCACGCAGACATGGGCGTTGATTGCCCTGAGCATACTGCTGTTGGTGGAGATATTCGCAGACAAAATACCGGCGATTGACACGATAAACGATATTATCCACACTTTCATCCGCCCCGTGTCCGGGGGCATCCTGTTCGCGGCCCACAGCGGAGGCATGGCGGGCAACCTCGACCCAACGTTGGCCTTTATCCTGGGCATGCTGGCGGCGGGCAGCGTGCATGCCGTGAAAGCCACCTCCCGCCCAGTCGTTACCGCCACCACCGGCGGCATCGGCAACCCTCTCGTCAGCTTCCTGGAAGACCTGGTGTCGGGCGCGGCTACGGTGCTGGCCCTGGCTGCGCCCCTGGCTGCCGCCTTCTTGATGGCGGTGATACTGGTGGTGGCTGCCTGGGTGGTGTGGCGCTGGCGGCAAAGGCGCAAGCGCAGACGAGCGGCGCAGATATAAAGTACACGTTTCCTCCACCCCAAGTCTGAACACTTACCCACACCACCTCCGCTTGACCACAGCCCCGGCAAGGAGTACAATGCCGAGCATAGGGGGGAGCGCCGGCCGATGAAACTGATTGTACAGATACCCTGCCTCAACGAAGAAGCCACCCTGCCTCTTGTGCTGCGCGACCTGCCCCGCAACATACCCGGCGTGGACGTGATCGAAACGCTGGTGATAGATGACGGCTCCACCGACGGCACGGTGGAGGTGGCTCTCGCCCTGGGTGTCAACCATATAGTGCGGCACAACGGCAACAAGGGGTTGGCTGCCGCTTTCCAGAGCGGCCTCGATGCGTGCCTGCGCCTCGGAGCCGACATCATCGTCAACACAGACGGCGACAACCAGTACCCCCAGGCGATGATCCCCGATCTTGTGGCCCCCATCCTGCGCGGCGAGGCCGACATGGTGGTGGGCGACCGGCAGGTGACGCAGATCGAGCACTTTTCGCCGGCCAAGAAGGTGTTGCAGGTGCTGGGTAGCTGGGTGGTGCGCCAGGTATCCGGCACTGATGTGCCCGATGCGCCAAGCGGCTTTCGCGCCCTCTCGCGTGAGGCCGCCCTTCGCCTCACTATTATCACCAAGTACACCTACACCCTTGAGACGATAGTGCAGGCCGGCAAGAAGAACATCAAGGTAGTGGGCATCCCGATCACCACCAACGAGGTAACTCGCCCCTCGCGACTGGTGCGCGGCGTATTCGACTATGTGAAGAAGTCGGGCGCGACCATCGTGCGCCTATACGCCCTGTACGAGCCGCTCAAGGTGTTCTTCTATATTGGCTTGGTGTTGATGTTGGTGGCCGCTTACGGGACCGTTAGCCTGCTGTTGCACTACTTCTTCCAGGAAGGGATGAACTGGCGGCAGACGTTCGAGCGGCACACCCCCACCACCATTGCTACCCTAATCTCGCTGGTGTTCGGCTTCCAGATATGGCTCATCGGCCTGCTTGCCGACCTGATAGCGGCGGGCCGCCGCCTCACCGAAGAAGTGCTGTATCGCACCAAACGGATGGAGCTTGAGTTGGCCGAGATGCGTAAAGTCGAATCGCAGGTGGGGGCAAACGGTGCCGGTTCGCAGGGTCAGGTAGGTTCCGCAGACGGGGCGCTCGCCCAGGAGAGCGTGCTCGCGGGGGTCTCTACGGAAGTGTCCGACATAGGAGGACACTAAACGCAAAGACGCCATACGCAAAGGACGCGCAAATGTTTTTATTGGTTTTTGCCGATAAATAAGAGGTTCTTAACCACCTGAAGGGCAGAGAGGCATGACACATAGAAACGACTCCCCCATCTCCACCTTCGTGGAGCTTGACCCCGAACCTTCCCCCAGGGCCGGTTCGACCCAGCGGCGCGAGGCTTTTGTAGGCGTGGCTCTGGTATTGGCCGTGCTTCTTTTCGTGGGTTGGCAGTGGTGGCGCGCCGAGAGCAACCGCACCAACTACGAGGCGGGCACACAGGCGGCTGCGCGCAAAGATTGGGACGAGGCGCAGCGCCGCTTCGCCGCCGCCCCCGGCTACAAAGACGCCGACTCCCTGGCTACCTCTGCCGCCAAACAGATAGCCGAGCGGGATAGCCTCTACAGCGCCGCCCACCGGCACTCAGCGCATGCAAACCCGGTTGCCGCTTTGTCGGATTTGCAGAAGTTGTCGGCTATACAGCCGGGCTATAGCGACGTCGCCCAACTGGAACAGCAGGCGCAAACTCAAACCTATGCCGAAGCGTTGCCGGCAGCTATAGCCCTGCGCCCCTCGGCACAGCCGCCGGGCCTGTACTACAGGGCGAAAAGCGGCTGGCTATGGTTGGAAGGCAGCGATGCGAACACCAGGCTGAGGTGGCCGAGTGAGGAAAGTCGAGTCGTTTACGACGTGCCCCGCCCGGATGCGCCGTCTCAACCTACCTCTACTCCTAAGCGCTCTGGTTCCGCAACGTATACGGATACGGACCTGACCACTCGCAACGTAGTAATCGCCACGCTCAACCCCGAAGCCACAAGCACAGCGATTGTGGCTGCCGCCATGCCGTTCAAGCCGCAAACCAACAACACTTTTTACCAGCCGGGCCGGAACGGAGTGTGGGAGTTTCGGTACAAGAGCCAGTGGACATTGCCGGATATACCGGTGAGGCAGGGCGCTATCGGTGTGGAGGGCCTTGCCTATTGGGAGTATGGCAGCCCCACCATCACAACGGTGGACCCGCCCGATCCGGCGAAGAATAGCGTGCTGGTGTCGGTTGACCCGAACAGCAATCGCCTGCTGTTTGCCGATTGGTACGACGATGCGTTCAGGGGGCCGGTTGTGCGCCTGTATGTAATGGATGCTGATGGGGCAAACAAGCGGATGCTTTATTCACGCGCCAGCGGCTTCGAGTACGCATACTTCACCCCCGACGGCCAATCGGTGCTGCTGACTACCTATCTCGTCAACGACCACTCTGCCAGAGATGCTGCGCTAATCTTGCTCGAAAGTCATGGCGCCTCCCCGCCCATTACCCTTGTCAATCAAGAATCGGTCTCTGTACCACAGGGTAGCTCTGGAGATTTTTCGTTCCCGATCCGGTCCAAGATTGTCGAGAAGGGGCCGTTCGCGGGCCAAGTGTTGGTGGTCGAACGGCTGGAAGGCCATAACCTCGTTAAGCTGTTCGACCTGGCGCACCCCGCCGCTCCTACAGCCGCCATAGATGTGCCCTCTCAGGAGCAGCTCGATTGGTACAGCGTTACCGCAGACACACCAGGGTTGGTGCTCGTCAGCTGGCCTTTTTCATCTTACGGGGGTGCCTCGCCGGACTCGTCGGGCAACGCTACTATCTTCGTGAATATCCCACTCAACGCACCGCCCACCCTTGCTGAGTTGCCCTTGCCCGGCGGAAGCGGAAGCGGAAGTGTAAGGCCGTTCGGTGAGCGCCTGATCTATACAGTAGCCACTTTCAACAAACCATACAACAAGCAAACGATGGAGTTCATGGTATACAGCATGCCGTTGGCCGATCTAGGGAAGAAAGGGGTCGTGCCCACTCAACTGTTCTTCAAGCAGTATGAAACCACAGACCCCTACTTCGAGGATCCAGGGTCGAAGTTCCTTGCCGGCCCCAGGGTGGTTGCCTATATAGAAGGCAATAACCTTCACGTCTATGAGTACGACACTAAAGCCGATGTAGTGTTGGAGAAGGGCGTAACTCTGCTCGCCCTTCGGAGCCTACCTGATGAATACAAGCAGCTGAGATAGGGTAAGTGGCGGAGGCCGAACTGAGAATAGCGTCGCCGGCGGCTGTCGTGCAAATCGCCCACTTTACCCTCACTGGGGAATATAATGAAAGCACATGCCATGCTGCATGCCAGTAGCCTCCAGCCTGAAATAGACAGTTGGTAACGATGGGACCAGCAGAGAGCGAGTTCGACCCCACAATCTACACTGTTGAGTTCGTCACCGCCGAGGTTGAGGAGCCGCTTTCGGCTATCCTCGAAAAGGTGGAGACTGCGCTCCGGCACACCCCCAACGTGGTGCTGATTATACCCAGGGAGAGCCGTGCCTTCCATACCACGCATGACTTCTTGGCGCTCGGCAAGCTCCATAGTGGGCGTGAGGTGCAGGTGGCTGTAGCCTCGCCCGACCCTATGATCACGAGCCTGGCGCGGGTGCTCGGCTTCCATACCGGCCCGATGCCGGAGGACCACCCCTACATGGAGCACGCGGCCTCCGGCGGCACTCCACCTTCCGATGGCGTCGAACAGCCCACCGCGCCGTTGCCCCTGGGCATCAACCGTGAAGTGCCGGAGTGGGTGCTCTCCCAGTCCGCGCCCAGCTACCCATCTTCCAGCCTGACCACCTCAAGCTGGCTCAACAGCTCGGGCGACCCTGCTTCTATGCACGACGGTGCGGCTAGAGCAGGGCAGGCCGGCATACCCCACATGTCTCAGCCCCTATCGCGCTCAGGCGTGCCCCGGCCCCGTACCAGGCCGCGCCAGACAGGGCAGTTGCAGCCCGCCATCATCACCGACCCCTCCCTGCCGTCCATCACCGGCGACAGGTTTAATCCCGCCGTGCCCCTGGTGTCTACCACGCAGTCGGGGCGCATCAAGGCGCGGCGCATTGACGATGAGGCTGCGGCATATGTAAACCTGGGGCAAAAGGAGAGCGTGCGTAGGTGGCGGCGCAGCGCGGTGCGAAAGACGTTGGTCGGGGCGCTGCTGCTGCTGGTGTTCGGCCTGGCGGGCGCGGGAGCTTACGCCT
>JBBSIX010000190.1:0-6813 GCA_038231875.1 Chloroflexia bacterium
AAGGGCACGGCGTACCAGGTGTAGAAGGCCACCCGCAGTGCCGTGTAGCCGGCGGTGAACAGCGCCGCCCAGCCCAACATCAGCAGCCAGGGTTCCAGCTTGCGCCGTCTGTAGAGATCCCACAGCAGCGTCGCCAGGCCGATAGGTAAGAGGCTCAAGACTAGCGGCCGGGCAAGTCCCTTGCCCAGGATGTCGCTGAACAAGTTGAGCGAGCCACTAAGGAAAAAGGGCCAGCCGGCCTTGCCCTGAGCGACTTTTGCCCCAAGTGTGCCGGGCACCGGAGAGCCGAAGAAGGCCCAGCTGTAGAGCAACCAGGGCAGCAGCACAACGAAAATGGCTCCCATCAAAGCCAGGGGTAACTTCCTATGCTTCCAGAGGTAGTGCGCCACGATCAGCCCGACCAGCACAAGGCTGTCTTGCCGTGTCAGTACCGCCGCGCCTATTAGCGCCCCTGTAAGCAGGTAGGCGCGGGTGGAAGTTGCACGGCTGTAGCAAAAGATCGCGCCAAGCACCAGGGGCAGCAACAGAGGCATCTCCCCGCCCCAGCTTTCCACAAGCATCGGGTTGGCAACAGTCAATAGCGCAGCCGGCAGACCGACGAGCAGTGTGCGGGTCTGCACGCCGATTGCCCACACCAGCATTCCGGCAGCCCACAGACCTGCTGCGCTGACGAGGCTGCCCAGCAGGGGGAAATCTACACCGGGCGCCGCTTTGTGGAGGCCGGCAAGCAGCAAAGTGTAACCTATCGAACTGGTGCCGAGGTAGTGTTCCCCCAGGTTGTAGACCATGCCCGCCCCCTCGGCAAAGTTGCGGGCATAGCGGTAGATGATAAAGGCATCATCGTAGGTCCAGCCCCACAAGCCGAGGCTGACATAAAGGGTGAGCAGTGAAACCCCTACAACGGCAAGCAAGTGCATCCAAAGCGGCGGCTTGCCGCTCTCCGCATGGACAGGCTCCGGCGGCGCCGGGGTTGGTTGGAACTGCTCTTTGGGAGACAGTGCGGCTTGGGTGATAACCATAAAAACCTTTGCGGGTCCTCTGCGTCTCAGCGTCTTGGCGGTGAAATCGTCTTGTCGGCCCCCAGCAAACGCCGGCCGCTGGGGCGCACGCTTCACTGCTGCGGATCGTCCACGTCCACCTTTGGCCCTAGGAAGCGCGGCTTGTCGTCGAATAAGATACGCAGGCCGTTGGTCGCCAGGGCTGGGAACTCGCGCAGTTCATTGCGGAAGGTATCGTAGGGCTGGCGGTCGGCGGCCACGCCCACCGCTTTGACTTTGAGGTAGCGGCAAGCGTGGAGGGCGCGAGGTAGGTGGAAGCGCTGTGTCACCAGGGTGGCCTCCGACAGGCCGAACACTTCGTGCGCCCTATAGCAGCTGTCCCAGGTGTTGAAGCCCGCATAGTCGAGCACAATGTCGTTGTAGCTCACGCCCATATTGAGGGCGGTTGTACGCATCACCTCTACCTCGTTGTACTCAACCGCGCCGTTGTCGCCCGACATCAGCAACTTGTCTACCTTTCCGCTCTTATAGAGGTCGGCGGCGGCGGCAACTCGGTCGTACAGCATCGCCGACGGCCCGCCCTGGCTGTTCAACCCTGCCCCGAACACCAGAGCCACATGATTGTGCGGCAGCCCGGCATCGTCTACCGAGTAAATCATAGGGGCGGTGCCTGCGTCCACGTACAGTTTGTACGCGAAGCCGACCAGGAGGCCAAGCGCCCCCAGCAACAGCGCGAAGAAACTCAGCTTCCGCAAAGCAACGACCACTATGCCGTAGCTGTGAACAGGTCTGCGGTAAGCCCAACGGTGCGGGCGCGCCTCCCCGGACGGCATGGCGTTGGTGCGGACGGCTACATACTTGCGTGGCGCTTTCATCGCTCTACTGCTTCCCCTTTATCTCCTCCCACACCTTGTCCATCTCCTCCAGGCTCAGGCCGCGCAGCTTTTGATTGCGACCCACTATAACTTGTTCCATCGCCCCAAAGCGGCCCAGGAACTTGTCGTTGGCCCGGCGCAAAGCCTCCTCGGCGTTGATGCCCATCCACTGCCCCAGGTTCACCAGGGCAAACAGCAGGTCGCCCAACTCCTCCGTGCGCCTCTCGAGGCCCTCCTCGGCCTCCAACTCGGCCAGTTCCTCGCGCACTTTGTCGAACACACCCTCGATGCCGGACCAGTCGAAACCTACCCTCGACGCACGCACCTGTAGCTGTTGGGCGCGTTCGAGGGCGGGCATAGCGCGGGGCACACTGAGCAGCAAGCCCGTGCCTTCCAGCCCCTGCTCTGCCGCCTGCGCCGACTCGAACTTGCGGCCTGCGTTCGCCTTTTGCACGCGCTCCTCGGCCTTTATCATCTCCCAGTTGCGTACAACGTGCTCGGCCCCGTCCACTTTTACGTCACCGAACACGTGCGGGTGTCGCCTGATCAGCTTGGCCGTGATGTGCGCTATCACGTCGGAAAGGGTAAATTCTTCGTTGGACACCGCCAGTTGCGCGTGGAACACCACCTGCAACAGGAGGTCGCCCAACTCCTCGGCCAGGGTGTCGGGGTCGCCCGCGTCCATCGCGTCTACCGCTTCGTAAGCCTCCTCCAGAAGATGGTGTTTGATCGAATCGTGGGTCTGCTCGCGGTCCCAGGGGCAGCCTCCCGGCCCGCGCAGCCTGCCCATGATATATACCAGCGAACTGAACTCGCGGGGCAGCATAAGCGGCTCCAACGGAGGCAGGTAGATGCAGGCCAGATGGTTGATGCCGTGCCCCCTGTCCATCTCGGACAAGGTGGTGGGGACAACCCGCTCTTCGTCGGGAACCCCGGCGTTAAACGCCAGCATCACCGGGTGCTCGTCGGGATAGCGCTCCATCAGCAGCAGCTTGCAGGCCGATGCTACGCGGTCGTTGTACACCTGGCAGAGCAGCACAGGGTACATCGGGGTGAGGCCCGCTATGGCGGGGAAGTCCTGCGGGTCCAGAGGGAGCGCGTAAGGGCTGAATGCGAACTCAGTCGCCCCGTACCCTGCAAGCTCGGTGCCGTCCACGATTTGCAGGCCGTGTTGGAGGGGGTCGAGATCCAGCGCGGTGCAGACCGGCTCCAGGAAAGAGAGGCCGGCCATTATCTGCACCGAGACACCGCGTTCGCCGGCCATGCGCCGCAGATGCCTCACCGAGGCCTCGCCGATGGCCGGGTGGCCGGGCACGCAGTAAATAACAGGTTCATCGCTAACTTCGGCTATTGCATGCAGTTCTTCGGCTATCTTGCGGTAGATTTCCTCGAAACGCTCCTCGCTCTCGTACAGGTGGTCGAACGAGCGCACCTCCAGGTGAGGCGGCAGGTGAGCGGCGGTGGGGTGGGTCTTTGTACGCAGGTAGACCGTGTGAGCCGAGTCGAGCAGATTCTTGACTTGCAGCGTAACCTGCTCCCAGGCTCCCGGCCCCAGGCCCGCAACGATGATTGATGGCATGGTTTTGGCTCTTTCCTCTTGTAAAGATGGCGCATTGCGCCCGTGTGCTTGATGATACCACACAGGCAGGGGCCGGGGCAATTTTCCGCACACGATCTGGGTGGCCCCAGTTGCACATCTGCGACCAAGCACGGAGGTGGCTAAGATGATACACATCGGCACAAGCGGCTACAGCTATGACGACTGGAAGGGGCCGTACTACCCGGAGAAGATACGCAGCAACGAGATGCTGCCGTTCTACGCGCAGGAGTTCCGCGCCACTGAGATAAACTACACCTACTACCGGCTGCCCTCGGCGCGCACCCTGGCGGCTATGGCCTCAAAGGTGCCGGAGGGCTTTCTCTTTACCGTCAAGGCCAGCAAGGAGTTGACCCACGAGAGCCAACTGGAGGATAGCGACGAGTTTGCCGCGCCCGAAAACTTCAGGCTGTTTCGCCAGGCGCTGCAACCGATGATTGACGAGGGTAAGTTCGGCGCTGTGCTGGCTCAGTTCCCCAATTCGTTCAAGCCGACCGAGGAGAACCGGCACTATCTGGCGACCTTTCGCGAGCGTATGGGCGACCTGCCGGTGGCGGTGGAGTTTCGCAACGCAGCCTGGGTGACGGACGAGACGATGGCGTTGCTGCGCCGCAACAATCTTGGCTACTGCTGCGTGGACGAGCCTCACCTGAAAGGGCTGATACCGCCGATTGCGGTGGCTACCGCGCCCCTAGCCTATGTGCGGTTTCATGGCCGCAATGCCAAGAAGTGGTGGCGGCACGACGAGGCTTTTGAGAGGTATGAGTACCAGTACAGCCCCGAAGAACTACAGGAGTGGGTTCCCAAGATCGAGAAGCTCGACAACACCGCCCAGAATACCTTCGTTTTTACCAACAACCACTACCGAGGCGAAGCCGTTACCACCGCTCGGCAGCTGCGGGACCTGCTGGAGAAGGCTGAGGAGCGGGTGGAGTAGCGCGGCGGCTGCATACCGGCCGCTAGCTTTGGGCTGCCTTCAGGATGACCGCGCTCTCCTTTAGCTCGAAGCCGTGCGAGGATGATCTTCTAGTCCTCAGCATCCGCACCTCCTTGACCGTGTAGCCGGCGATGCGCCCCAACTCAGCGGCGATGTCGGGGACCGGCACGTGTACACCGGCATGGGCCGACTCGCCCAGGATGAGGACGAAAGGCGCGCCGGGGGCCAGCATGGGGTGCGTGGCCTCAAGCGAGCGCAAGAGGCCGCCGAAGTACTGCCGGGTCATCCTGCCGTAGTCCCACCCCCAGTTGCGCCCACTCAACCGCTCGTCAATTGCCGCCGCTATGCCGGCCACAGATGCAACGCTCTCCACGCTCTGCCAGTCTTCAATGTCCCTGTAGGTGGCTTTGGCGTCGCATATCAACATGCGCTTGCGTAGCTCCTTCAGTTCTTCCATGCTGTTTACAAAGCCCAGGAAGAAAAGCTCCATGCGGGTCTGCATTGTATAGTCCAGATTGTTCAGGTAGGGAGGAGAGGTCACGGCAAGTTGGGCCGGGGGCAGGTCGCCCGCCGCATGAACCGATTTTCGAGCATCGCCCCTGATCACGGTAGCGTGACCAAGCCCTTCTTGCCGACTGAGCCACTCGATGCCGGCCAACATCCTGTTCAGCTTTGCCTCGAACAGGGCAAGCACCGGCGCGTCGTGCTTTACCTCGCGCGAGCCGAAAGCGTGGGGCGATAACTTCATGTTGCTGACGCCTCTCAGAACAGATGCCAGGGCCAGAAGCATCACGTCGCGGTTCTGCGCGCCCACCTGCTCGTTTATTAGCTGTCGCAGGCCCACCACCTTCAGCGCTATCCGCCGGGCTATCCAACGCTCCAGGCGGGGCATCTGGGGCAGCTTGTCCGGCAGATCGTGTGTCTGTCCCGCGTCTATGCTTTGCAGTAGGGGCCTCGCCTCGCGCACAAGCCAGTCCGACGCTGCCTTGAGCGCCGGCAGGTTGAACTGTTCTCGCGTCTTGACCTGGGAGGCCATGCACAGGAAGGGGTTGACCTCGATGCCCACTGCATTACGGCCGGCCAGCCTCGATGCCACGAGGGTAGTGCCTGTGCCGCAGAACGGGTCCAGCACCAGGCCGCCGCGCGGCACCCCAAACTCCTCTATGGCATCGTAAACAAGAGGGGCGGAAAACGACTCCGGCATGAGATACCAGTCGAACAAAGGCATGTTGCGGCTGGGCACGGCAGTAGTGGCGCTTGCATTAGAAGCTGCGATAGGCATGGGAGTATCCTCGTGTGGGTTAGAGTAGTGGTGATTATACTCTACCGGCAGCCATAGCGCCAGTTGCGCCATGGACACCAAACGCAAAGAGTTTTATTTCACCACAGAGGTTCTTGAGGTTTCCTCACGTATCCAACTGCGTCTTTCCTCATAAGGCTTGACACGCTTGCGACCACTCTCTACGGGCCGCAACAACAGTAAGAACCTCCGCGTACTCTGCGCCCCTGCGGTGAAACCGTCTTGTTGGATCCCTGCGTGCGCCTCTTTTTTGCGCGCGGATCGTTCTTTGTGGTATATTGTAAGGTCAACATTGTTTCTTGAAAACTACGGGGGTGTTACTTGTTCGACGTTAGTCTGCCTGAAGTAAATTGCGACGCCATTAGCGACAGCTATGGCCGCTATCGTATCGAGCCGCTTCAACCCGGGTGGGGCACTACCCTGGGGGCCAGTTTGCGGCGTATTTTGATCTCCTCTCTTGTGGGCGCTGCCGTTACAGGCATCAGATTGGTGGAAGCGCCGGACGACCCCAGCGAAATCCCCGGTATCGAGGAGGGATTGATTGACCTGGTGCTGAACGTCAAGCAGTTGCGCTTTCGAGTTCCTTCAGCCGGTGACGGTGAGCATAGCGAGAAGCAGCCCCAGTACAGGGTTCCGCTGCGCGTGATAAGCAAGCTCCGAGGGCCAATTACAGGTGCGGTGTTGGAATTGCCGGAGGATGTCGAGATAATCAACCCTGATGCCTTGATAGCTACTTCAACCGGAGACGGCAGCACTTTTGAGATGGAGCTACTTGTCGAGACCGGCACGGGCTACGGTTCCGCCGAGGCGCGCACCGACCTGCCGGGGGACGTTATTCCGGTGGACGCTGTTTACACTCCTGTGCCCAAGGTCAACTATATTGTGGAGCATACCCGCGTCGGGCAGATGACCGATTACGACCGGCTGCTGCTGGAGATTTGGACCGACGGAACCCTGCCGCCGGACGATGCACTTAGTGAGGCGGCGCGTATCCTGACGGGCTATGCTACCGCCGTCGCCCGTTATGGCCGCGATGTGACCGACCTAGAAATAGAGGAGCCTGAGCCGGACGTTGAAGACGAAACCAACCGCCCCATCGAAACCCT
>JBBSIX010000191.1:0-6792 GCA_038231875.1 Chloroflexia bacterium
CAGGGCGAGGGCGAGGAGTTTCTCAGGGAGGCCACCCAGGTGAAGAACATCTGGACGCCGTATGGGGAATAGAGGGTGCGCGTAACCCCGGCCCTCCTCCTGCTCCTCCCGCTCTCCATCCTTATTAGTGGCTTTCTCACATGGGGTGCAGGGGCGGAGCCTCCTGTCGGGGATTGGGGTGTCGCCAAATCTCCTTATTTTGTGCTTCCCTCCTCCCAGTCAACCCAGGCTGCGAAGCCTAAAATCAGCGCGCCGGTCCTCCTGGCGGGTATGAGCGAAGCGGGGTCGGGCAATCAGCAGCAGCCCAGCATGGCCGGGGGGCTGCTCGTCTACAGCAGTTGCAAATCCGCCGACTGCGATATCTACAGTCTGGATTTGCAGACCGGACAGTCAAGGCCCATAGCAGAGCAAGCCTGGGACGAGGACCAACCCTCCACCGATGGGCTGCGGACCGTGTGGCGCGACGCCCGCAACGTGGACAGGGCGTATCGCAACAGCAACAACGAACTGGTCAACTTCGACCTTTACGGCGTGCTGCCGGGCGAAAGGAAGTCGTTCGCCGTCTCCAAAGCCGCCAGAATGCAGAGCAAGCCCTCGGTGTGGGGCAACACCGTTGTCTGGTCCGACTTCCGCGACGCCACTAGCGCAGATGACCCAACTGCGGGTAATATCTACATGCTGGATATACCCTCCGGCAAAGAAACGCTTATCTCCAAAGCTAAGAGCGCACAGGTGCGCCCCGTCGTCAACGGCAATGTGGTGGTATGGAGCGACTACCGAAACGAACCCGACCACAACGGCACAAATGCCGACATCTACGCCTACGACCTCGCCGCCGGCCGGGAGTTTGTCGTCTCAAATGCCCCCGACACGCAGACCGACCCCGCCATCTCCGGCAATATCATCGTCTGGAGCGATTGGCGCAAAGGAGACAACACCGCCGATGTGTACGGCTACGACCTCACTACCCACAAAGAGTTCCCCATCGTGGCCGCCCCGCGCAGCCAAATAGAACCCTCCGTGTCGGGCGATATCGTCGTCTGGGCCGATTTTCGCAACGAACCCGACCCCAACGGCACGAACACCGACATCTACGCCTACGACCTCGCCACGAAGCAGGAGTTCCCCATCTACACCGGCCCCGGCCCGCAGCGCCACCCCCGCGTGTGGAACAACATAGTCGTGTGGGAGGACTGGTCGAAAGGCAACCAAGATATAGACATAGTGGGCGCGACGATAAGCGGCATCCCGATCAACCCCGCCCAACCTGCCCCACCCGCCCTGCCGGGCTCCGGCAGCCGCCGCTTCTCCGAAACCGGGCGGCAAGTGTCGGGTATATTCCTCGACTACTGGCAGCAAAACGGCGGCCTCGCCCAGCAAGGCTATCCGATCTCCGACGTAATGAGGGAAACTTCGCCCCTGGACGGCAAGATATACACTGTACAATACTTCGAGCGCGCTCTCTTTGAATACCACCATGAGCAGAAGCCGCCCTACAACGTCTTGCCGGCGCAGCTAGGGCTATTCCGCTTTCGCGCCAGGTACCCAGCCGGCCCTCCAAATCAGCAACCCAACACCTCTCCAGGCGCACAACTGTTCCCCCAGACCGGCAAAACACTAGGCGGCGTGTTTCAGAGCTACTGGCAAGCGCACGGCGGCCTGGCGCAGCAAGGCTACCCCATCTCCGATGAGTTCGAGCAAGTATCGGACCTGGACGGCAAGCCTTACATCGTGCAGTACTTTGAGCGAGCGGTGTTCGAGTTACACCCAGAAAATCCGCCGCCCTACAACGTGCTCCTCTCACAGTTGGGACGCTTCCGCCTCGAGGGGAAGTAGCATGGGTGCAAGAGTGGACGGTGGTGGGTAAACGTTCAGACTTGGGGTGCAGGGGCGAAGCTCCCTGCCGGGGGTATGGGGGTGTCCCCTGTTCTTCCTCTATCTAAAAGCCCCATCCCGCGTGCGGGAGGGAGGCATGGGGTGGGTCTTCATTAGCCGAGATGCCGACTTTCTCCACCCCAAGTGTGAACACTTACACCGGAAAACGCCATTGCGGGAAGAACAGGAGTGTGGTAGGATGTGCCGCGCGCTCTTATCCCAGGCTTCTACTGCCGTTCGAGGAACCTCTCCAATGGAACAACCGCCGGAAGGCAAACCGCCCCTGATAGACAGCCATGCCCATCTCGACTCGCCCGACTACAGCGACGATCTAGCCTCTGTAGCCGAACGCTGGCGCGAAGCAGGTTTGGCGGCTGTGGTGTCCATCGGCATCGAACCGGCAGGCTGGGCAGCTACCCTCTCCCTGGCCGGGCAGTACCGAGATGTGTTCCCGGCCCTGGGTATCCACCCGAACAGCGCCGACCAAACGAACGACGCCGTGCTTGAGGAGCTTGCCGACATGTGCAAGGCGCACAATGTCGTGGGCCTGGGCGAAACGGGACTTGATTACTACCGCCAATACGTATCGCACGACACCCAAAAAAGGGCGTTCCAGGCCCATCTCGAACTGGCGCGCCTGCTCGATTTGCCGGTGATAATCCACAACCGCGATGCACATGCCGACCTCTTGGAAACGCTGAAGCGAGACGGCAAAGGCACGCGAGGGGTGATGCACTCGTTTTCGGGCGACGTGGAATACGCGATGGAGTGCCTGAAGTTGGACTACATGATCTCTCTGTCAGGCCCTGTCACCTTCAAGAAAGCCGCCGACAAGCACGCTGTGGCCGCAGCCGTGCCCCTCGATATGCTCTTGGTGGAGACCGACTGCCCCTACCTGACGCCCGAACCGTACCGGGGCCGCCGCAACGAACCCGCCTATGTCGCCTACACAGCCGGGGCAATCGCCCGGCTCCGCAACATCCCATACAGCCAGGTAGCCGAAGCCTGCACCGCCAACGCATGCGCCCTGTTCAACCTCCCCATCGCCGCACCCGAAGCAGCGCCGCAAACAACCAACAGCGCCGAACTCGGCGTGCCTGACTCAGCGCTATGATCAATCTCTGGCAAATACAGGTGTTTCTTGAGGTGGCCGAAACAGGCAGTTTCTCGGCGGCTGCCCTGCGCCTGCACCTCACGCAGCCCGGGGTGAGCCAGCAGATACGCGCCCTGGAGAACCACCTGGGCACAAAGCTGTTTATCAGGCGCGGGCACGGGGTCGAACTGACCGCCGCCGGGTGCGACCTGCTTGACCCTGCGCGCCGCCTGCTCCACCTGTCGGAACTGACCGAGCGCACCGCTATGTCGAGGCGCGGCAAGGTAAGCGGGCGGGTGCGGCTCGGCTGCACCGTCACCTCGGCCCCTTATATTATCGGCGCCTGGCTGTACGAGTTCCGAACCGAGCACCCCGACGTGTCGGTGCAGTTGGAGCATTCGGAGCCTGCGCCGTTGCTGGGCGCGCTGCGGGCGCAGGAGTTGGACGGGGGCTTCGTGCTTGGGCGCATGCGCGGGCGAGGGTTGGTGCATCACAAGCTGGCGGAAGACCCCATCCTGCTGATCGTGCCGCTCAACCACGCCTGGACCTCGCCCGCCGAGATAGGCAAGGCCGAGATGGAGCTTCAGGGGCAACACCGCGAGGATAAGCAGGGCACAGCCCAGGCCACAGCCGTCCGCCCGCCCCACTATGGAGAGGACGGCTGGGTTCCCACCATAAAGCCCGCTATGCTGAAGGACCAACCCATCGTGCTGGAGCACAGCATCGGAGAGAGTCACGGCGACGCACGCCGCGCCTTGACCGATGCCCTGGAGGAGCGCGGCCTGACCACACGCGACCTGCACCCGGTGCTGGAAGTGCCGGGACCTGCCGCTGTCGCCGCTGCCGTTGCCGAGGGGATCGGCATCGGGCTGGTGCCTCAATCAATCGCTCGCCGCTTCGTGGGGCAGGTTTTTCCGCTTCGCATCGAAGGGCTTTCCCTCGCCCAGCATGTCTATCTTATCCACGACCGCAAGGCGCTGCACAGCCCCGCAGCAGGCGCCTGGTGGAAGTATATAGAGAGCACGCTGGCCCGCCGGCAGGCAAGCATGCCGGTAGAAGCAGCGCTGCCCGAAGTCGAGCCGGCGCTCGTGGGCAGTGAATAGTCCCGGCAGGGATGAATTGGGCATCGCCCAAGAACCACCCCTGCACCCCCAACATTGAACACTTACCCAAAAAGCGCTACTTACTTGCTCGGTCGCTGCTCTCCGCGCTGCGGCACTCCGCGCACTGGCCGACCAGTTCAAGCCTATGCCCCTCTACTTTGAAATCGGTGCGCCGCTCGATTTCGCGCACCAGAGCGTCCAGCGTCCGGTCCTCGTGGAAGTCGGCCACCGAGCCGCAACCGCTACATATCAGGTGGTGGTGGTGACTCTGGTCGCAAACTATGTAGGCATGGCAACGGCCGCCGCTCGCGTCCTCATGGATGCGCTGCACCACACCGAGCTTTGTGAGCAGATCGAGCGTGCGGAACACCGTAGCCCTCCCGACCGAAGGGGCGCTTCTCTGGACGCTCGCCCAAAGATCTGCGGAGGTGAAGGGCGCATCGCGACCTGCCACCTCCTCAAGCACCAGGCGGCGCGGCCCCGTCAGACGATACCCCTCTTTATCGAGTTGTTCCAGGATTTCAGCAACGTCGGTCATAGGAGCCTCCGGCGGGTAAGGACTTGTGCTTCGTCGACATCGGGCATCAGGCGGCTACCCCGGAGCCTGTGTTTCCGAAGGGGAAACAGCGAGCACCGCCCCGGCGTCGGCGCCGGCGGCCCTCCCCGGCAGCAGACGGCCAAGCAAGCCATGACGCGGCGCTACGAGAAGCGAGATGCCGAACCACACCGTGATGGTAAGCACAATCGTCCCGCCCGCAGCCAGGTTGGTGTGGTAGCTGATCAGCAGGCCCAGCGTGCCGCCTAATGCACCGAACAAGGCGCTCAAGAACATCATCACCCGCAGGCGGTCGGTCCACAGCCGAGCCGCCGCCGCCGGTGTCACCAGGATCGCCACCACCAGGATGTTGCCCACCGCCCGCAGCGACACCACTATGGTGAGCGCTATCAGCAAGAGCAGTCCCAGGTTCAGCAACCACACAGGCAGCCCCACCGCCTCGGCCATGTCGCTGTCAAAGGCCACCAGCATCAGTTCTTTGTTGAAGAATATCAGCGCCGCCAACACCAACCCGCCTATAACGGCGCTCGCGATCAAGTCTTGCGTACTGACGGCCAGCACGTCGCCGAACAGGAAGCTGGTGAGGTCGCCCGTGTAGTTCTTCACCGTACTGATCAGCACGATACCCAGAGCGAACATGCCGGCGAACAGCACACCTATAGCCGTGTCTTCGGACACGCGCCGGTTGCGCGACAGCAAGCCGATTATGCCCGCCGTAAGGCCGCCGAACAGCAGCGCGCCGAAGAGGAGGTTGGATTGCAGCAGAAAAGCGATCACCACGCCAGGGAAAATAGCATGGGCCAGGGCATCGCCTATGAAGGCCATGCCTCGCAGCACTACGTAGGTGCCGATCAGCCCACAGGTAACTCCCATGAGCAGCACCTCGAGCATAGCGCGCTGTATAAAAGCATACTGTAGAGGGTCGGTCAGCCAGCCGAACAGATCCATATCCGATCTCCCTTACAACACTACAACACTTTACTACAACACTTTGGACTTGGGGCCGGGTGGAGGTTGGCCGCCGGGGTGGCCGTGAGTGTCGGGAACCATAGTATGCTCTCGGCCCTCGCCCACTGAAGGGACCACCAGCACCTGCCCACCATACGTCAGGCGCAGCACCTCAGGTTGGAGCACTTCGGCAGGCGGCCCGTAGCCCACGATGGCGTGGTTCACCATCACCAGCTTGTCGCACCAGGCGGCGGCCAGCTCAAGGTCATGGGTCGCCATCAATACCGTGCCGCCCTCGGCAGTGATGCCGCGCAGCAGGTCGCCTATGGCCTCTTGCGTAGTAGCGTCCACGCCGTTCAGAGGCTCGTCCAGCAGTAAGAGCCTCCCCCCGCCGGCCAGCGCCCGCGCCAGGAACACACGCTGCTGCTGCCCTCCCGACAGTTGGCTGATCTGCCGCCCGGCAAAGGGGCGCATGCCCACCAGGTCGAGCGCATCGGCTACAGCCTGGCGGTCGGCGGGGCCGGGGAAGCGGAGCCAACCCAGACGAGCGGTGCGCCCCATCATCACCACGTCGGCCACCGTCACCGGGAAGTCCCAATTGACCACCTCACGCTGGGGGACATAGCCGATGGTGTTGCGGGCCTCCTGGGTGCGGGAGGGGTAGCCGCCTACCTCGACGGTCCCGTGCAGGGGGCGCAGTGTGCCCAGTATCGTCTTGATGAGGGTAGATTTGCCCGCACCGTTGGGGCCGATCACCCCCACGAACTGCCCCCAGCCTATTTCCAGGTCGGCATGCTGCATTACAGGCGACGAGTCGTACCCTACCGCTACATCCCTCAGCCGAACAGAGGGAGCGTCGGGCCTCCCTAATCCCTTTGTTTGCGATTGCCGAGCTTGCAGCAGCGCCATATGTTTATCCTTCCAATTGATACAAGGTATCTATAGGAGTGTAGCACTCAGAGCGGAGGCTGTCAAGGCTTATCCCTCTGGTGATTACCTACATCTTTATACACAACAACGAGGGCAACCCCAACTGGTCGCGCTCATCTATACTACGTTTTGTCATTCTGAGCGCAGCGAAGAATCGGTGGGTGGAGAATGATAGTTAGCGGCAGAGTATCTTATTTTCCAGCAGTGCAAGGTACGACACTTTTCATCCGGGCTGTCATGCCGGCCTACTGAATTCTTCGCTACGTTCCTCTGAAAATAGAGAAGGG
>JBBSIX010000192.1:0-6677 GCA_038231875.1 Chloroflexia bacterium
CCCAGCCCCTTCTACTACTACATAGAGACGCTGTACAGCAGAGGGATAGTGGGAGGCTACCCCTGTGGAGGGGCAGGCGAACCGTGCGACTCGCAGAACCGCCCCTACTTCAGGCCAGGCAACAGCAGCAGCAGAGGGCAACTCTCCAAGATCGTGTCGAACGCGGCAGGCTTCTCGGAGCCACACACCGGGCAGACCTACGCAGACGTGCCGCCAACCAGTCCCTTCTACTTGTTCATTGAGAGGCTGTCCTCGCGTAGTGTGATGGGAGGCTACTCCTGTGGAGGAGCAGGTGAGCCTTGTGACGCACAGAACAGGCCGTACTTCAGGCCCAACGCCTCGGTGACGAGGGGGCAGGCGAGCAAAATCGTGAGCAACACGTTCTTTCCAGGCCAACGGCCTTGACTCCTGCTCTGCTGTGCCCCATAATCTACCTTATTCAACCCGATTCCCATATGCTGGAAGGAGTATCGCTGTGAAGTTGAGGCGTATCGGCCTATTCGTTTTCCTGGGGCTGCAACTGCTGGCTATCGGTCCTATGGCTTCGGCCTCAAGCCGGAGTGTAGACCAGAGCAGCCGACCCCTTGCCCAGGAGGGAGGGCTGCACAACATGTTGGCGGGTGCGACCCCCTTCGCCCCTGTTGCCACACCTGTTACCCCGTACCTAGATCCCGTCCCCGACCACCTCACCCACCCATGTGCAGGGCTGGCTTCCGAACCGCCCTTTAGCGGCCTGGCACCGCTCTCTATAGCCTATGTGCCCGGTATATGCAGCGGTGGCTATGGAGACATAGGTGTGTGGCAGAACGCAGGGCACGATTATGTGATGGTTTCCGGCTTCTCAAGAGCCTTCTATCATATATGGAATGTGGACGACCCGTACAATCCCGTCCTCCTGCGTACCCAGCCTCTGCCTTCAGGGGCCACCGCCAGCCTCTCCATCTTCCCCTTCAAACAGGGCACAAGCCGGTACATGTCGCTGACGGCACGCGGCTCAAGCCCCGGCTGCGGCTTCTACATATACAATGTGGATGACCCCGCCAACCCGCAGTTCGTGTCGCGCAAACAAGGCGCCGACTGGTGTACCGTACACGAAAACTTTATCTCCACCGATGCTAATGGTGATGCCGACTATGCGTGGCTCGCTATGTCCGGGGAAAGCGGTTCAGGCATAAAGATGGTGGTGCTCGACCTGCAAAACTTGAGCGCCCCTGTCGAGACGGGGCGATACCAGCGCCCCGACAACATCGGTTTCGTGCATGACGTGACGGTGATGGGCAATCTGGTGTTCCTGGCACACTGGGACGGAGGGGTGATCATCCATGATAAGCAAACCCTCGCCCACAATGTCAACCCTACCCCTCTCAACCCTCTGGACAGCATCCGCCCCAGCGGTTTTAGAGTACACCAGGCGTGGCCCTCAAGCGACGGCAACCACTTGTTCATCGAGGACGAGTACGAAAACAGCAGTTCGCGGGACAAGATAAAGCTGTACAACATCACGGATGTCGCCAACCCGTTCTTCGAGCAAGGGATCCTCGGTCAAGGTTCGGCCCAGAACAGCCAGGCTCACAACATGAAGGTCAAGAACATCGGCCCTGGGGTGGACCTGTTGCTCGACGGTTGGTACCTGGCCGGCACTCGCGCTTTCCAGGTAGACTACAACAACTCTCCCCCCTCCATCACCCAGACCGCTTTTCACCAGCTTCGCCAGAACGCCGGTCCCGGCTTCGGAGGCGTGTGGGGCGTAGATTTCCTGCCTTGCACCGTGCGCGGCATTGCCACCACCTGCCTCTACAGCAGCGACTTGACGTTCGGCCTATATGCGGACGCGCTCGACACCAACCCTATACTCGATCCATACAACCCGGAGGTGCAGGTGCTCTCCCCTACGGAGGGTCAGCAAATCAACACTTGTACTTTCACTATCAACGGCACCTCGCACGACTACTGGACGGGCGTTTCGCAGATCGAGGTCAGCATTGACGGCGGTGCATGGCAGGCGGCTGCGGGCACAAATAGTTGGAGCTTCGACTGGGAGATAACCGCCAACGGCCCCCACCAGATCAGGGTGCGAGGCACCGACGCCGCAGGCAATACCGACATCAAGACGGTCAACGTCAACGTGACCGCTGACTGCACCCTCCTCACCCCTACCCCTACACTGCCCGTGCCCACCGACACACCCGTGCCTCCTACCGTCACGAGCACCTCCGTGCCTCCCACTCTCACAACCGCTGCTACGAGCACTTCCATAGTGCCTACGCTGACTGCCACAGCTATTGTGCCCACCGTCACCCGCACAAGCACGAGCACCCCCGTTGAGGCCACAGCCAGCGTCACAACCGTACCGCCCACCGGCACGGCAGTCTCGACAGCCACAGCGACCGTTGCACCGCCAAGCGCGACCACCACTGCTGTAGCCTGCGCCATCCGGTTCGAGGACGTGCCCTCCACTAATACCTTCTACCCGTTCGTGCAGTGCCTGGCCTGCCGCAACATCATCGGCGGCTATCCCTGCGGCGGGGCGGGCGAGCCTTGCAACGCGAATAATGATCCCTACTTCCGCTACAACAACCCCATCACACGCGGGCAAATCTCCAAGATAGTGGCCCTGTCGGCAGGTCTCACCACTCCGCCGGGTACGCGCATCTACGAGGATGTGCCCGAATCGTCACCGTTCTTCGTCTTCGTTCAGCAACTGAGCAATGCCGGCTACATGGGAGGCTATCCTTGCGGCACTATGCCTGCGGAGCCTTGCGTACTGCCCGGCAACCGTCCGTACTTCAGGCCCAACTCCCCGGCTTCGAGAGGACAACTCTCCAAGATCGTGTCGAACGCGGCGGGCTTCTCGGAGCCTGTAACGGGGCAGACCTACACCGACGTGCTCCCAAGCAACACCTTCTACGAGCCTATCGAGCGACTGTCATCTCGTAACGTGATGGGAGGCTACCCCTGCGGCGGGCCGGGCGAACCGTGCGACTCGCAGAACCGCCCCTACTTCAGGCCGGCGGCCAACGTCACGCGCGGCCAGGCGACGAAGATAGTGTCCAACGCCTTCTTCCCGGCCTGTTCTACACCCTGACAACTGCTGTAACCAGCGGCAAATAAAGAGGGGCCGAGCACGATCTTCAAGGATCGTGCTCGGCCTTTTTCTTTCGTGCGGCAAAGTACACAAAGAAATATACTAAACACAGAGGCAAAAACTATTGACGTACCTACCAGCCTCTGTTATGATAAGCCTTACCGGAGGCGTTGCCTTTGGCGGCGCTGCGTACCCGGCGTTTCCCCGGCTCGACACAACAAGGCAGGTTCTTCGTTTCAGGGCGCACTGATCAAGAGTCAATATTTCTATGCCTTGTACCTCTTGAGAGTACACCTGCATGCAGGACGGTATCGCACTGCAAAGCAACCTTCCTGAACACTATGAAGCGCCGGAGCCGGACCAAAACGGACGACTGCAACAGCAGGCGTTGACGCAGGCCTAATTATTAGAGAGCAAGAAAGGAGACAAGCATGTTAGCAGGAAGAAAAAGACGCAACGTATGGCTCTATGTCATACCAACGCTGGCCCTTTTGCTGGCGTTGAGCATCGGCGTAATAGGGGCCGGAGCGGGGGCGCCCACCGCCGCACCCAACAACCAAATCGCCGCCTCTAAGGGGGTCAGCCGACCCGTTTCGATACGAGCGATCAAGGCCGACACTTCTGCGCCTCTGCGCTCGATGGCCCCCAAGACCTGGCCTGAGAACAAGGGCGCGCCAATTATTCTGCCCTTGTTGCAGCCGGAGAACTTCCCCAAGGCGTCCAACGTAGTGGACACCCTGCGCCAGCTTACCAACCCGCAGGCCATGCCTACCACTATCGCCAACTTCGACGGTATGCACAACTACAACGGCGCTATACCCCCCGACACGGTGGGCGAAGTTGGCCCCAACCACTTCGTTCAGATGACCAACTCGGGCTTCCAGATATTCTTCAAAAACGGCACCACCGCCTACGGCCCCGCCCGCACCAACACTCTCTTCACCGGATTCGGCGGTCAGTGCGAAGCAACCGACAGCGGCGACCCCATCACGCTGTACGACCAGATAGCGGATCGCTGGATACTCACACAGTTCATCTCCAGCGCGCCTTACGGTCAGTGCATCGCCATATCTACCAGCCCGGACCCCACGGGCAGCTACTACCGTTACTTCTTCCCGCCGGGCACACCCAACGCTTTCGGCGACTATGAGAAGCTGGCAGTGTGGCCCGATGCCATCTACATGTCCACCAACGAATTCGCCAACGGCTCCTCGTTCATCGGCTCCGGCAATTATGCCTTCAACAGGGCCAAGATGTATGTAGGCGACCCGTCAGCCGAGTTTGTCTACTTCCAGGCGCCGGACTTCGGCCTGCCGCCTGTGGACCTGGACGGCTTCAACCTGCCTCCCGCAGGCGCGCCGGGCCTCTTTGTGACGTTGGATAACTCCTCAAGCGGCACAATCGGCTTCTATAAGTTCCACGTGGACTTTGTTACCCCGAGCAACTCGACGTTTACCGAGCAGTTCATTAACGTAGCCCCCTGGAACGACACGATCTGCTCGGCCGCACGCGGGCGCTGTATTGACCAGCCCAACACCGCAGCCAAGCTCGAGTCTCTTTCCGGCAGGCCGATGTTGCGGCCTCTTTATCGCAACCTCGGCAGCTACGACTCGGTGGTCCTCGCACATACGGTCAACGCCAGTGGAGGCAATCCGGGTATAGCCGGCATACGCTGGCACGAGGTCCGCGACCCGTTCGGCACCCTTAGCCAGTTCCAGGAAGGAACCTACTCGCCCAACGGCGATCACCGCTGGATGCCCAGCATAGCGATGGACCGCCTCGGCGATATATCCATCGGCTACAGCACTTCGAGCACAACGCTCTTCCCTTCGGTTGACTACGCAGGCCGCCTGGTCACGGACCCTCCGGGCGTGCTGGCTCAGGGCGATGCCCGTATGCATATGGGAACCGGCTCGGAGGACTTTGTTGCGGCGCCTCGATGGGGCGACTATGCCGACATGTCGGTTGACCCCACAGACGACTGCACCTTCTGGTTCACGACAGAGTACTTCTCGGTAACAAACGACCGCCAGTACCGCACCCGCATCGGCTCGTTCAAGTTCCCCAGCTGCACAGCCGCCACCCCCACCGTTACGCCCACCGGCACACGGCCCACCAATACCCCCACCCACACCGCCACCAACACTCCGCAGGCCACACCCACGCTGTGCGCGGGCGGCAGCACCATCACCGACTCGATCACAACAGCCGATCCTACCCAGGCCGGACGCCTCAACCGCTCAGGCGGCGTGGCCGTGTGCGGCGTGCAGAAGGCATATCCGGGCGTCGCCGACACCAACCCGCGGCACTACAAGGCCTACACCTTTACCAACTCCAGCGGGTCCACGCAGTGCGTGACTATAAGCTACTCCAACCAGTGCTCCAACAACACAATCCAGAGCGCAACCTACCTGGACAGCTTCGACCCCAGCAACCCCGGCACCAACTTCCTGGGCGACCCCGGCTTCCCGCCAGGCCCCTCGGCCAGCTACTCGGTGAGCGTGCCCACAGGCCACTCCTACGTCGTCACTATGTACGAGGCTTCCGCCAACCTGGGTTGCGAGATGTTCACACTGACCGTGAACCCATGCTCGCAGGGCGCTTTCACCAGCACCCCCACCAACACCAATACCCCTAACGTCACCAACACTCCCATACCGCCCACCGCCACCGCTACAGTAGTCTGCCAGGGAGTGCGCTACGACGCAATTACCACCACAGGTACTTTCGTCAACGGTGGAACCGATATCGGCAACCACTGCGACGACTGCCTGGCGACGATAAACCTGCCGTTCCCGGTATCGTTCTACGGCACAACTTACACTTCGGCGAACGCAGGTTCAAACGGTGACCTCGTGTTCGGCAGCGGTAACGGCAATATCTACCTGGAAAACTGCTTGCCGGTGCGTATCACCACAACCACAGGCTTTACGGACACCCTGTTCGCCTACTACGACGACCTACTGACCATAATGACCGGCACTACGTCCTGCCCGGGCTGCGGCATCTACACCCAGACGCTGGGCGTCGCGCCCAACAGAAATTTCGTGGTGCGCTGGAACACCACCTACTTCAACATACCCGGCGAGGCAAACTTCGAAGCCATCTTCACCGAAGGCTTGGACAGCTTCTCGGTACTGTACGGGCCGAACGCCAACAATGGCGGGGACGCCGGCACGGGCACTCAGAAGAACCTGGGCCAGTACACTTCGTACACCTGCCACAGCCCTGTGCTGACCGACGGTGTACAGGTGAACTACGTGCCTGTGAGTTGTAACGCTACCTCCACACCCATACCGCCCACCAGTACACCGCCTATACCCACCAGCACAATGACAATGGTAGCCACGGCCACCTCCACTGCGATGGCGACAGGCACGCCCGCTCCGGGGGTCACACCCACTGTGTGTACGATCCAGTTCGCTGACGTACCGCCCAACAACACCTTCTATCCGTTCGTAAGATGCCTGGCTTGCCGCAACATCATCGGCGGCTATCCCTGCGGCGGCATAAACCCGCTGACCGGGCAGCCTGAGCCTTGCAACGCGAATAATGACCCCTACTTCCGCTACAACAACCCCATCACACGCGG
>JBBSIX010000193.1:0-6581 GCA_038231875.1 Chloroflexia bacterium
ACTCTGGCCTCTTTGGGGGCTGTGTTACCCGTCTATCTTTTAACCCCCCTGCCGTCCGCGGGGGTGGGGTTGGGGCCGGGCGCCCCGGCCCCCAACCTGCACGTCCTCTGCGTCTTTGTGTCTTTGTGTTTCCGGCTCTTGTCGGATTTGAGGCATCAACTCCTGCACACGAGGCGCAACAGTATCGAGCGCGACCACCGTCCTCACCTCCGAGTCGCTGAATATCCGGCGAAGCTCGCGAACCACATAGGCCGGGTTGAGCGGCACGGCCACCGCGCCTGCCTTTAGCACACCGAACAGGGCGATCAGAAACTGCGGGCAGTTGGGCAGGAGGATCGCCACCCTATCGCCTCGCGCTACGCCCAACGATTGCAGCCCTGCGGCGAAGCGGTCTGCCGCCTCGTCCAGTTGTGCGTAGGTAAGGCGCGCCCCGAAGAAGATGGTGGCGGTCGCGGTGGGGTAGTCTCGCGCAGTTACCTCAAAGAACTCCGGCAGTGTGAGCGCGGGTATATCCACCCGGTGGGGCACTTGCGGCTCATAATGTGCGAAATGCACCCTTGAACTGTAAAGTTGCATAACATGCCAATTCATTTATTGTAACTATGAGACGGAAACGTCTTTGTGTTTCCGTCCCGGTGGAACAACACCTCTCTCAGATTGTATGCACGCGCCGAGCAGTTGTCAAGCCGCCCGCTTGTGTGGTATAGAAGCTATCAGCACAGTCGCCATAGCCTGATACTATGAACCCTGAACTAAGCATCGTCATACTGAACTGGAACGTAGCCAAACTGCTCGCGGAATGCTTGCGGGCGTTGCCCCCTGCCGCCGGGGGGTGGTGGGGGCGTTGCGAGGCGCTGGTGGTAGACAACGCTTCCAGCGACGGCAGCGTGGAGATGGTGCGGCGCGACTTCCCAGGCGTGCAGTTGCGAGCGCTTTCCCGCAACATGGGCTTCTCGGGTGGGAACAACGTGGGCATCAGGGCGGCCCAGGGGAGATACATCCTGCTGCTCAACCCCGACACCGTGCCCCTTCCCGGCTCTATCGACAGGCTTGCTTCTTTCATGGCGGCGCACCCTGAGGTGGGCATTGTTGGGCCGCGCCTGCTCAACCCCGACGGTACGCTCCAGTCCTCCCGGCGGCGTTTCCCCAGCCTCGGCCTAGCACTGGTGGAGTCTACCCCTCTGCAAAAATGGCTGGGTAAGCTCAGTGTGCTGCGCCGCTTCTATATGCTGGACGTGCCCGAAGGCCGGACGCAGCCGGTAGACTGGTTGAGCGGTGCAGCCCTCCTGTGCAGGCGAGAGGCGCTCTCGCAAGCCGGGCTGTTCGACCCCGGCTACTTTATGTTCAGCGAGGAAACCGACCTGTGCCGGCGTGTGAAGGGCGCAGGGTGGCGTGTGTTCTACTTGCCCCAGGCCGAGATTGTCCACTACGGCGGTCAGAGCACCGGCCAGGATGTGCCCGCTCGCCACATAAACTTCAACACCGGCAAGGTTCGCTATTTTCGCCTGCACAGCGGCCCTCTAGCGGGCAACCTGATCCGCCTCTACTTGCTCACCGTCTACCTAGTCCAGGCTATGGTAGAGGCCGGCAAGTGGCTGCTGGGCCACAAGCGAAGGCTCAGGGCGCAACGTATCGTGGCCTACCTGCAACTGCTCAAGGGTGGCCTGCGGGAGCATCGCCCGGCGCACCATGCACGGGTGCTGCTCGTTACTGGCGAGTACCCGCCGGCGCAGGGCGGGGTAGGCGACTACACTTGCCTTTTGAACCAGGCGCTGCATGAGCGTGCATGGCCCACGCGGGTGCTGACTCGCTCAGGCTTCAGCGTCCAAGCGGCAGAGCCTGACGGGACGCCCGGACTAGGCCCCTTGACGGCCCCCAGCATCACCTTGCAGGCCGCGCTGAGGGCGCTGAAGGCTACAGGGGCACAGGTCGCGCACGTGCAGTACCAGACCGGGGCCTACGAGATGCGGCCCACTATCAATCTGCTGCCCTGGCTGCTGGGGCGCAAGTGGGGCGGCGCTACCGTCGTCACTTTCCACGACCTGCGAGCGCCCTACCTATTCCCAAAAGCCGGCCCCTTGCGAGACTGGGCCAATCGCCTGATGGCCCGCAGCGCCTCCGCCGTCATCGTCACCAACCCGGAGGATGCCGCCCGCCTCCTGGAATGGGGCATGAGGCGGGTGGAACTTATTCCTATCGGCTCCAACATTCGGAACGACCCTCCCGCCGGCTACAACCGCCGGAGGTGGCGCGAACGCTGGGGAGCAGACGAGGGCACTGTGCTCATGGCCTACTTCGGGTTCTTGAACAGCTCCAAAGGGCTGGATAGCCTGCTGAGGGCGCTGCGCGCTCTCCGAGAGAAAGGCGACTTCCGCTTGCTTATGGTGGGAGGAGGCCTCGGCTCAAGCGACCCGACCAACCGCCGGACGGCTGCCGAACTAAGCAGGCTTGCCGACGAACTGGGCGTGTCGGGCAGCCTGATCTGGACGGGCTACCTTTCGCCTCAAGAGGTATCAGCCGCCCTCTTGTCCGGCGATATGGCCGTGCTCCCTTACACCGATGGCGCATCTTTTCGGCGGGGCAGCCTCCTGGCCGTACTGGAACACGGCTTACCCCTGGTGACTACGCTGCCGAGTGGCGATGCGGTACACAAACCCGGCTGGCCGAAGCTGGTGGATGGGGAGAATGCGCTGCTGGTGAAAGCATGCGATACCGAGGGATTGGCCGAGGCCGTGTGGAGGTTGGCCGGGGACGGTGAGTTGAGAGCGCGGCTGACCGGCGGGTCTCTGGAGTTGGCACGCTTCTTCAGTTGGCAGAGGATAGCCGAGCATCACTTGAGCCTCTACCGGATGCTCCTCAAGCCGTAAAGCAAACTGCGGACCGCATCATCCTGTGCAGTCCGCAGTTTGCCTACTTGGGCTATTTACTTATCCAGCAGTCTACCAGCGATTGCCGCCGTTATTGCCTTCTCCGCCTTCGCGGGGAGCGCGGTCGCTTGAGCCGGGGTCCCCACCGCCGGAGGGCCGTGGGCCGCGATCACCATAGCCGCCGCCGGAGGGCCGTGGGCCGCGATCTCCGTAGCCACCGCCGGGGCGTCCTTCACGAGGTCCTCGGTCGCCTCGGTCGCCGTAGCCGCCACCGGGGCGTCCACGCTCGCGGTCGCGGGGAGCCGGCATCTCGCCGGTCAGCACAGCCTTGCGCGACAGGCTGATCTTGCCCTGGCGATCCACGTCAATCACCATGACGTTGATCTCATCGCCCATGTTTACCACGTCCTCAACGCGCTCGACACGGTAGTCGGCAAGCTCCGAGATATGCACCAGGCCATCTTTGCCGGGCAGCACTTCGACGAAGGCTCCGTAGGGCAGGATACGCACTACTTTGCCCAGGTAGATTTCACCCACCTCAGCCTCTTTGGTCAACCCCTCGATCATGCGGACCGCCTGCTTCGCGCTCTCGCCGTCGCTGGAGGCCACCAGCACTGTGCCGTCGTCTTGAACGTCAATCTTTGTGCCGGTCTGCTCGGTAATGCCCCGTATGTTCTTACCGCCGGGGCCGATGAGCGCGCCGATCTTCTCAGGGTTGATCTTGACGCTCAAGATGCGCGGAGCATACTTGGAAAGTTCTTCTCTGGGTTCGGAGATCACCGCGTTCATCTTCTCCAGGATGAAGAGACGAGCGGTCTTTGCCTGGCTGAACGCCTCCTCCATGATGGCAAAGGCCAGGCCCGCCGTCTTGAGGTCAAGCTGGATACCGGTGATGCCCTGAGCAGTGCCCGCCACTTTGAAGTCCATATCGCCCAGAGCGTCCTCGATGCCCTGGATATCGGTCAGCACCTTGTGTTGCAGGCCGTCTTTGCTCTCTACCAGGCCCATCGCTATGCCGGCCACCGGGGCCTTGAGCGGCACGCCTACGTCCAGCAGGGCCAGCGTGCTGCCGCACACCGAGGCCATTGAGGAGGAGCCGTTGGAGGAAAGCACTTCGCTCACCACACGGATCACATAGGGGAACTCGGCCTCGCTGGGGAGCACCGGCACAAGGGAACGCTCGGCAAGCGCGCCGTGCCCGATGTCGCGCCGGGAAGGGCCGCGACTGCGGCGGGTTTCGCCGGTGGAGAAGGAGGGGAAGTTGTAGTGGTGGATATACCGCTTGCGCTCCTCGATGCCCAGGCCGTCGAGCATCTGCTCGTCCTGGCCCGTACCCAGGGTGGCAACGGACAGCACCTGCGTTTGGCCGCGTGTAAACAAGCCGGAGCCGTGCGTGCGGGGCAGCACTCCCACCTCTACGCTGATCTCGCGTATGTCGGAGGGGCCGCGACCGTCGGGGCGCTCGTTGCGCTCCAGAATAGCGGTGCGTACTTCCTCCTTGAGCAGAGCGTCCCAGGCTTTGTTGGCGGCTGTCTCTGCTGCGGAACGCTCCTCGTCGGGGGCTTGCTCCGCAAAGTGGTTGATCGTTTCCTGGCGCAGGGCATCTGTATTGGTCTCGCGCACCGCCTTATCGGGATTGGTGGTCTCCTCGCGCAGGCGGTTGCCCAGCCATTCGGACATGCGGTCCTGAAGACTGGTGTCCACTGCCGGAGGCTGCCAATCGCGCTTCTGGGGCTGCATCTCATCAATCATCCGCTTCTGAAGCGCAACGACGGGTTTGATGCCCTCTTCCCAGGCAAACTGTATCGCTTCCAACACCGTCTCTTCGGGCAGTTCGTGGGCCGAACCCTCCACCATTGAAACGGCATCTTCCGTGCCCGCGATGGTAAGCTCAAGCTCCGAGTCCTGGAGTTGTTGGGCGGTGGGGTTGACCACGAACTTGCCGTCTATATAGCCCACTTTAGCCGCAGCCACAGGCCCCTTGAAAGGCACTTCGGAGAGAGACATGGCGGCGGAAGCGCCTATGATCGAAAGGATTTCCGGCTCGTTCTCCTGGTCAATCGAGAGGGTGGTGTTGGTTACTTGTATCTCAAAGCGCCACTGTTTGGGAAGGAGGGGGCGTATAGGGCGGTCGGTGAGGCGGGCGGTGAGGGTAGCCTGCTCGGTGGGGCGACCTTCGCGCTTGATAAAGCCGCCTGGTATCTTACCGGCGGCGTACATTTTCTCTTCGTAATCTACCGTCAAGGGTAGAAAATCGCGGCCTTCCATAGGCTCTTTAGCGGCCACCACTGTGGAGAGGATAATAGTCTCTCCGTATGTTAATACGCAGGCGCCGGAGGCCTGCTCCGCGAGCCTGCCGACTTCGATGGTCATCTCGCGCCCGGCTATCGTCGCGCTGTACTTCTTGCTTTCGTTCACTTAGAAATCTCCTCTTACGGCTGCCGGCTATAACTATTCCTCCGGCAGCTCTCTAACTGTATCTAACACTTCTCTTACTTGTTAACGTTGGTTGCACATCTCGTGCCGCCCTCATGCGATGTGGGTAGCATGAATTATCAGCCTTGCTATACCGAGCAAGCTGACGGTCCGTATAGCTTACGCTGTTAGCCGCTGCGGGTAGTAATATCGCGCAGGCTCAGGCGGGAGATAATATCTCGATAACGATTAATGTCGTTCTTGGCGAGGTAGCTCAAGAGGCGGCGGCGGCGGCCCACCATCTTGAGAAGGCCACGACGCGAGTGATGGTCGTGCTTGTTGGCGGTGAAGTGCGCCCGCAGGTCGTTGATGCGGGTGGTAAGGATAGCAATTTGCACTTCGGGCGAGCCGGTATCTTGCTCGTTTATCTTGTACTCTGAAATAAGCTGCTGCTTGCGCTCTGTTTCCAGTGCCAAAGTATAGTTCCTCCTCATGGCCGCTCATGCTCTACGGCCCCATGACGCCCTTTTCGGGCCTGCTCAACTGTTATGCGGGAGGGTGACACTTCTACTACTTATTATACTCCCCCACTTTCGGCAATACCTACGATTATAACACAAGCCGTACATAGGCGACAAGGCCGATTTTCCGGGGGTAAGCGTTCAGACTTGGGGTATGAGCGAAGCGGGGGGCAACGGTCTGTAAGAACAAGTCCCTGTGCCTGACCTCTCTCCCTGTCCCGAAGATCGGGGAGTAACGACCAGGGCAGGCAAAGGGACCTGCCCCTACAATTCGGGGTAAGGAAAGAGGGTAGACATGGGGGGTTCTTGGCTGCGCCAATTCAGGCGAGGCATACAAGGACAGAGGGTTCGTTTTCCTCCTACTGCCAAGACTTTGAATAGACCCTGCCGGCCCACCCCCGGTTGTAGGCAGCTACACTTCATGGTACAATTGGCAGCATTGGCCGCGAACGGCGTGGCCGAAATCGAGCACAGAACATAGAGCATGGAGGGCAGCTTGAAAGTCGAGAAGGTGTCGGTTGTGATACCGGTCTACAATGAGGAGCGCACTATACGCGAGATCATAAACCGGGTGCGGGCCGTGCCTATCAACAAAGAGATCATCGTGGTGGACGACTGCTCAACCGACGGCACAGTGGCCCAACTGGAAGAACTCGCCAGGGAGGGGGCCATACGCCTGTTCCGCCATCGCGTAAACCAGGGCAAGGGCGCCGCCTGTCGCTCCGGCCTCAAACATGTGCAGGGAGACGTGGTTATCATCCAGGACGCCGATCTCGAG
>JBBSIX010000194.1:0-6561 GCA_038231875.1 Chloroflexia bacterium
CGGATACAGGCTCACAGTGATGGTGGACATCTCGGCGCGTTTGCTGAGAAAGTTGACGCGGCCCTGGGTGCGCTCGATCTCGCCCTGTATGCTGCGTAGCTCGCGGTCCAGCGCCAGGATGTCCTCTATCTTCTCCGCCTTCTGAGTAAGAGCCAGGATGCGCGCTTCGGTAGCCGGGAGATTGCGTAGCTGCGAGTTGCGGTCGGTGAACTCTTCGGTGACATCGCTGCTGGTGACGTTCTCGTTGAGCACCTTCACACCGAGCTTGCGTAGCTGCGAGACGGTAGCGTCGAACTGACGCGATGGAACCTGTATAGTAATGGTAGCCACCGTAAGATCACCCTCCTGGTGGCTGTCCGACTGCGTAACATAGCCTGCGTGCCCGTCGGCTAGGCTGCGTATAGCGTTCATTCCGGCGCCCACATCATCTACCTTCATCTGGAGCGTGGCGGTGCGGATGATCAGCCTGTCCCAGTCGTTGCCGGGCTGTGTGCCTGCTTGTTCGGCGGAACCACCCCCGGTGGCGGGAACAGCGCCGGGTACTTTCGCTTCCGTGCGGTTGCCCGGCTGGTTGTTGGCAAAAAGATCGAGGGGAGCTTCCATCGCTGCTGCACCGGTAATGGCCGGCTGCGGCACATTTGCCGTAAGTCCTGTCACTGATTGCCCTTGCGGTCCTCCTGATGTTGCGCGCCGAGCGAGGCTAGCCCCAGCTGCCAGCACCAGGAAGCCGATCAAACCAAGCGCCATAAAGAGGGGCAGCCTGCCCTTGCGCTTGCCGCTTGTGCCTTGCCTCGAAGCTGCCGGCCGGGTTGTGCCTCTTGCGACATTCTGCAATCGCTGTTTCCAGTTGGAGCGGTTCATTTCTTGCCTCCTATCGTCTGCTTGTTCGTTTACATTTACATTCGCCAACACCTGGCTTGTATATCAGAGACGCCGGAGGCCAATAGATTGTTCCGCAGGTCGGGCAACAGATAGCTCCCTGTTTGGACAAACAAAAAAGAAGGCCTGGGGCAGCAACCCTCGGCCTTCTTCATACTTATCCTCTTTACTTGTTCACTTGCCTGTTTGCTCTCGCCACTCCTCGATCATCTCGGCGTGTTCCTCGTCGTGGCCGACCGAGACTGCTATGCAGGCGGCGATAGAGAGGTCTGCGCTTTCGTCGCCGGGAGCGGGGGCAAACATGACAGCGTTCTCCACCTCGCGCAGTAAAGTGAGCATTTCTTCGCGCGAGGCGAACAGTTCGGTTATCACCTCATCGAGGGAAGCGTCAGGGGTAGCAGCATGGTGCTCCCGGTTGAACTCCTCTATGCCTTCCAAATCGAGATCAAGGAGAGGAGGACGTTCACCCTTGAGCATATCGCGGAAGGCGGCGGTTTGGGCGCGGTCCCAGGCGGCGATGTGCGCCAGGATGTCGCGCACCGACCAGTCGCCTGCGGGTCCAGGCTCCAGCATCTCCTCCTCGGACAGTCCGGCGTAGGAGTTGACCAGCCGCTCTCTCGCGTCGTTCAGCTGTCCAGCGAGCATCTGGCGGCGGGCGGTAGCTAAGAAGTCCAAGCTACTCGCCCACTTGCAGGATAACAGCGTCACCCTGAGCCGTGCCGGAGCATATCGCCGCCATGCCGATGCCGCCGCCGCGCCTCTGCAACTCATAGATGAGCGTGAGCAGCAGGCGAGCGCCCGACGCGCCGATGGGGTGGCCCAGGGCCACCGCCCCGCCGTTGACGTTCACTTTATCTTCCGGCAAGCCCAACTTAGCCATGCTGATGAGGGTCACGCTGGCGAACGCCTCGTTTATCTCCACGAGGTCCAGGTCGTCCACCGTCATGCCCAGCTTCTTGAGAGCGTTCTGCCCTGCCATCGCGGGCACGTAGGCCAGGTATGGAGTGTCCCAGGCGGCCTCGCCATAGGCCAGGATGCGGGCCATCGGCTTGAGGCCGTGCGCCTTCGCATAGTCGGCTGAGGCCACCAGCATGGCCCCCGCGCCATCGTTGATGCCGGGGGCGTTGCCCGCAGTCACCGTGCCGTTGGGGTCGTACACCGGTTTGAGGCGAGCAAGGGCCTCCATCGAGGTATCGCGGCGGGGGGCTTCGTCGGTATCCACCACAGTATCGCCCTTCTTGCCGGGGATCGTCACCGACACGATCTCCTCGCCCATCTTGCCGCTATCTATAGCGGCGAGGGCGCGTTGGTGCGAGCGCAAGGCCCAGGCATCTTGCTGTTCACGGCTGCATTCTTCTTCGGCTGCCACCTGATGCCCATGATTGATCATCTGCACCTTGAGCAGCGGGTCGGTGAGGCCGTCGTGTATCACCCCGTCCACCAGTTCGCCGTTGCCCATCCGCAGCCCCCAGCGCGTGCCGAACGAATAGTAGGGCGCGTTGGACATGCTCTCCATGCCCCCCGCCACGATGAGATTGTGGTGGCCGAGGCGCACAAGGTCGCCGGCCAGTTCGACGGCCCGCATGCCGCTGGCGCACACGCGGTTCACAGTGTCGGAAGTCACCTGCCTGCCGAGGCCGGCTTTGAATGCCGCCTGCCTGGAGGGAACCTGCCCCAGCCCGCCCTGCAACACGCACCCCATGATATTATGGGTAACATCGCCGCTGTCTATCTTGGCCCTCTCCATCGCCTCGCGCATAACAATCGCGCCCAGTTCGACCGCACCCAGAGGGGCAAGCCCTCCGCCGAACTTGCCGAACGGCGTGCGCGCGCCCGCGAGGATTACCGGGTTGTTGTTTGTAGACATAATTAATTGTCTCTCCTCTATGGGACTCGGGTGAAGCCCATACCCACGTGAATAAAGTGCTCATCCTGCGTAAGCACCTGACTTATATCTAGCTCCTTCATGATAACCATTGAGGTGAGGTCAGTAAAGGATATACGCGGCTTATCCTGAAATCACCGGCATGTTCCCCTCTCTTGCCTCCCATATCGAAAAGCTCAGTTCCTTGCCGGCTTTACTGCGGGCTAGGGGTAGCGCAGCGCGCTTACCGAGTCGTGCATATCTTTACGAGGGTAGCCGGGGGCGGGCGGCGGTGGGCAACGGTACGGCTTATCCTGCCGGTAGCCGAGCGCGTACTCCCCTTGTAGGACCGTATGCACCTCTCGCGTGCCTTCGTAGATAATCGCACCGCGAGCGTTGCGAAGATAGCGCTCCGGTGGGTACTCGTTGGAGTAGCCGTATGCCCCGTGTACCTCTATCGCGTCGTTGGCCGACTCGAAGGCCACATTGCAAGCCTGCCACTTGGCGAGAGAAGTCTCGCGGGTGGTTTTCATGCCGTAGTTCTTCATCCAGCCCACTCGGTAGCAAAGCAGGCGTGATGTTTCGATGCCGGCCACCATTTTGGCGATCATCTGCTGCACCAACTGGAACTTGCCTATGGGCCGGTTGAACGCAAGCCGCTCGTTGGCGTACTTCACCGAGGCATCAAGGCTGGCCTGGGCCAGTCCACCCGCGCCGGTCGCCACCGTAAAGCGGCCCCAGTCGAGGGCCGACATGGCGATGGCGAACCCCTCGCCTTCCTCGCCCACGAGGTTGGCTTTGGGCACGCGCACATCCTGCATCACGATCTCGCCTGTGTTGCCGGCCCGCACGCCCAACTTGCCGTGTATCGAGCCAGTACTCAGCCCTTCCATGCCCCGTTCCAGGATAAAGGCGGCCATGCCGTGATGCTTCTTCGAGCGGTCGAGCGAAGCGAACACCAGAAAGTGGTCGGCAACGTCGGCCAGGCTGATCCACAGCTTAGAGCCGTTGAGGATATAGCTATCGCCGTCTTTGCGGGCGGTGGTGGCGACATTGCCAGCGTCCGAGCCTGCGCCCGGCTCGGTGAGGCCAAAGGTCGCCAGCTTCTCGCCCCGTGCCTGGGGCACAAGGTAGCGCTGCTTTTGCTCCTCGCTGCCCCACTGAAGCAGGGTCATCGAGTTGAGGCCCACATGCACGCTCTGGATGACCCTGAAAGCGGTCTCGGCGCGCTCCAACTCCTCGCATATCAAGCCGAAGGAGATATAATCGAAGCCGGCCCCGCCGTATTCTTCGGGGATAGGCCCACCGAGGAGGCCAAGCGGCCCCATTTTATTGAGAGCATCGTAGTTGATCGTGCCCGCTTCGTCGTGCTCCCGCGCATATGGGGCAATTTCTTTCTGCGCGAAGTCAAACGCCAGCTTCTGTACCGCCCTCTGCTCGTCGTTGAGTAGAAAATCCATGCTTTCTATTTGTCTCCTGATTTGTAGGATGAAGCGCTATGCTATCTAAGAAGCAAGGCGCACAACACCTTGCTCTACTAAGACCGCGTGGTCAACGCCGCCTGGCCTGGGGCCATCTCCACCCTCCATTCCAGGCGCGCCAAGCCCACTTTATACAAGATGCAGTCTATCACAGGGGTTGTGGGGTGTCAACTATAATTGCCCTGGCAACGGGTCAGACTTAGGGTGGAACAAATCAGCACCACGTCACATCAAGACCCACCCCCAGCCCCTCCCGCACGCGGGAGGGGAGCTATATAAAAGGAAAGCATGGGGGACACCCCCATAACCCCCGGCAGGAGGCTTCGCCCCTGCACCCCAAGTCTGACCGCTTGCCGGCAATCTCCCCGTTGACGCGCCCTATCCGGCATGCTATAATCTGGTACAGGTCGCGGGAGAGCCTCTGCTGTTAGCGGAGCGCCGAAGGGGAAAGGCCTTGCCGAAACTCTCAGGCACATGGACCGCGATGCTGTGTTACCTCTGGAGAGTTCCCTGTTGGGACACCGATGGAGCAAGGCGCAAGCCAATCTCGCAGGTAAGCGGACAGAGGAAGCAACCTTGCTTCCTACTGTCTTTTTTATTTGGGCCATATTTCACTCAGGAGGGCCGGGGTTTGGAAGAAAGAGCAGTCAACGAAGATGTAATGCAGAAGAAGCACGCCGCCGACGAGCGAGCCGAGCCGGCCGATGTGGTCGCGCCCGACCGCACTCCGCTCTACCAGGAGCATGTGGACCTGGGGGCGCGCATGGTGGAGTTCGGCGGCTGGCTGATGCCCGTGCAGTATCCCTCCGGCATCATCGAGGAGCACAAGCAGGTGCGCTCCGGCGTAGGCATCTTCGATACCTGCCATATGGGTGAGTTCGTTGTGCGTGGCAAAGACGCCGCGCTGCTGTGCAACACCTACACCAGCAACAACGTCGCCGCACTCGCGCCCGGCCAGGCGCAGTACTCCTACATCTGCAACGACCAAGGCGGGGTCGCCGACGACTGCATTGTGTACCAGTTCCCTGAGGAACTCAACATCATTGTGGTCAACGCCGCACCCCTGAAAAGCGACTATGAAGCGCTTGAGGCTCTTGCGGAGCGGCACGGCATGGACGTGACGCTGCTCAACGGCTCGGAGGAAACAGGCAAGCTGGACGTGCAGGGGCCGGGCGCTGCGGAACTGGTGCAACGACACACCGACACCGACCTTGCCTCCCTGAAGTACTTCAGGGCAGTCTGGGGCGAAGTAGACGGCATCCACTGTCTAATCTCCCGCACCGGCTACACGGGCGAGGACGGCTTCGAGCTGTTCTTCCCCATCGGCGAGACGGTGCGGCTGTGGCGGCTTTTTGTGGAAGGCGGCGCGAACCCCAGCGGCCTGGGTTGCCGCGACACCCTTCGCCTAGAATCCAGCCTGCCCCTCTCCGGCAGCGATGTTGCCCCGCCTTACAACCGTAATCCCCTGTGGGCCGGCTTCGGACGCTTCGTCAAGCTCGATAAGGGTGTAGACTTTGTGGGCCGAGAGGCATTGCAGAGGGCCGCAGACGACGAGGGCGGCGAGCGGCTGATAAACTTCTTCGTCACAGGGCGCGGCGTGCCCCGCGCTCACTACCCGATCATGAAGGACGGCACGCAGGTGGGCGAAGTGACCAGCGGTTCTTACGGCCCCACCCTGGACAAATACATAGGCATGGGCTGGGTCACAGCCGGACTGAACAAGACCGGCACGCAGCTTGAAGTAATGATTCGCGAGCGGCCCGTAGGCATAGAAGTGCAACCGAGGCCGATGTACAAGAAGGGCAAGGCATAGAGGGCGTTCGGAAGTTCCCTCTCTTTCCTGAGTTTCCGTTGTCGCAGGCCCCATTGGGCCATAGAACTTAAGACTAACAAGAGGAGAAGCAGCATGGAGAACCCGCGCAACTACAGGTACACTAAAGACCACGAGTGGGCTGTTATAGAAGGCGATGTGGCTACGATGGGCATCACCAACTACGCAGCCACGCAGCTTGGCGACATGGTTTACGTAGATATGCCCTCGGTGGGCGATTCCCTTTCTCAGAACGATTCGGCCGGCGCCCTCGAAAGCGTAAAAGCAGCCGCCGATTTTTATATCCCTATCAGTGGCGAGATCATAGAGCGCAACGAGCGCTTGCTCGACGAGCCGGGCCTGCTTAACTCCGACCCGTTCGGTGAGGGTTGGTTCATCAAACTGCGCCCTCTAAACCCCTCCGAGTTGGACAAGCTTATGTCTGCCGAAGAATACGATGCATTCGAGAAGTCGCAGGGCTAAAGGCCACAGTAGGTGTTCGGATTGAGGGCGCTGTAGGGGCCTGA